>JAFDIC010000115.1 GCA_019308525.1 Deltaproteobacteria bacterium | reverse complement strand
TGCTCCTACAGGGAGGTAGGGGGGGATGATTCATTGTTCCCATGTAGGAGCAACTTGTAGTTGCGATTCCACGACGCGGCGATGGTGCCAAACATCGAATCGTGCCGGGGGTTTGTCCCGGCGCTCCTACTGGGGATAATGAATCGCACGTGAAACATGCTCCTACAGGGAGGGGAGGTGATTCGTTGTCCGGGATGTGGATGCGACCTCCCGGTTGTGATCTCCATATCTCCATCCCTCAATTGTAGGAGCAACTTTCGGTTGCGATTCCTCCTCCCCTCCGGCTGTAGGAGCAGGTTTTACCTGCGATTCCTTACCTCTTGTAGTTGCGATCCCCTGAGCGCCCGGGCGCGTGGAGGTCTTGGCGATCAAGGTGCCTTGATTGCCAAAAGAACCCATTCAATCCGTGTAATCCGCGCAATCCGCGCCAAAAATCTCCTATCCCATGGGCCTCGTGCCTGCGGGGATATCGCACCGGGGGGTTGTCCCGGTGCTCCTACTGGGGATAATGAATCGCACGTGAAACGTGCTCCTACAGGGAGGTAGGGGGATAATGAATCGCACGTAAAACGTGCTCCTACAGGGAGGTAGGGGAATGATGAATCGCACGTGAAACATGCTCCTACAGGGAGTGTGTGGGTTTGCATTGACAGGGGATGCAGGGGACATCATAATAGGTAATGACATTGCGGCCACGAGAATCACGCCCCTGCTTGTATCCATGGACTTCTCGTGATCCGACGGCCGCTTATTACATCAGAGGAGAGAATGTCTTGGAGGAGCTTCCTGTAATAGGAATTACCATGGGCGATCCTTCGGGCGTGGGACCTGAAATAATCTGCAAGGCCCTTGCTGACAAGGCAATCTACGATTTGTGCCTGCCCCTGGTTCTGGGGGACCCTGGGGTTCTGCGCCTTGCAAGCGCGAGAAGCGATGGGGTAGCGATCAACGAAATTTCCGCGGTCGGGGAGGCCAGGCGAAGGCCCGGGGTGATCGACCTTTTTTCCCTCTCCCGGCTCGGGAAGGACCAGATGGAGCCCGGTCGACCCACCCTGGAAGCCGGCAGGGCAATGGTGGAGTACATAACCCGGGCCGTTGAAATGGCTCGAAAGGGAGAGCTGGATGCCATGGTAACCTGTCCGATCAACAAGGCATTGATGAACGAGGCAGGGTTCGACTTTGAAGGGCACACCCAGCTCATCGCCCATCTCACCAGGACAAATGACTACGTGATGATGCTGG
This sequence comes from Deltaproteobacteria bacterium, assembly GCA_019308525.1. The sequence continues at coordinate 8,818 of JAFDIC010000115.1, read as the reverse complement.
CAGGGAAACGCCTGCGGGTGTCCCTTGTGACCATACACTGTTCACTCCAGGAGGTAGCGTCCCGCCTGGACAAAGCCGGTGTTTACAAGACCATTGTCATCACCCACAGGGCATTGAAACAGGATTTCGCTCTTGAAAGCCCGCACCTGGCCGTGACCGCACTAAACCCCCATGCCGGGGAATCAGGCCTATTCGGGCAGGAGGAGGAAAGGATCATCAGGCCTGCCCTGGAAGAGGCCAGATCCCGGGGGATATGGGCCGATGGCCCCTTCCCGGCAGACACCCTCTTCCACAGGGCGGCACAGGGTGAGTTTGACGCGGTAGTGGCCATGTACCACGACCAGGGGCTGATCCCCCTGAAGCTTATTCATTTTTCAGACGCGGTGAATATCACTCTCGGACTTCCCATCATAAGGACCTCGGTAGATCATGGCACTGCTTACGACATTGCAGGCAAGGGGGTTGCAGACCCCTCAAGCCTGAAGGCCGCCATCAGGCTGGCTGCCTTCATTGCAAAGAACAGGAAGGAGAACAAAGCGCAGGACAGTCATGACAACTGAGCACATCAAGATAACGGGAGCGAGGGAGCACAACCTCAAGGATATATCCATCGATATACCCCGAAACCGGCTCGTCGTGATCACGGGCCTTTCTGGATCGGGGAAGTCTTCCCTTGCCTTTGATACCATTTACGCCGAGGGACAGCGTCGATACGTGGAGTCCCTTTCCGCCTATGCACGGCAGTTCCTGGAGCAAATGGATAAACCGGATGTGGATTCCATTGAGGGGCTTTCCCCTGCCATTTCCATCCAGCAGAGATCTACCGGCAAGAATCCCAGGTCCACCGTGGGGACGGTTACCGAGATATATGACTACATGAGATTGCTCTATGCCAGAATCGGCCATCCCCATTGCCCGAAATGCGGACTTGAGATCACATCCCAGACCACGCAGCAGATAGTTGACCAGGTCATGGCCATGCCCGCGGGCACAAGGTTGCAGATCCTGGCTCCCCTGGTCTCCGGCAAGAAGGGAGAGCACGTACAAATACTCCAGAAGCTGAGAAGGGATGGTTTTACAAGGATAAAGGCTGACGGTCGGGAGAGGTTGCTCGACGAAGAAATCAGGCTGGAGAAGAACAAGAAACACGATATCAGCGTCGTCGTGGACCGGCTTGCCATCAAGGAGGGCGTGAGGGGCAGACTCACGGATTCCATGGAACTCTGCCTCAATCTCTCGGGAGGAAAGGCCCTGGTTGACGTGGTGGGCTCCGGCGAGATTCTCTTCAACCAAAGGGCCGCCTGTGCCAGGTGTGGGATAGGCGTGCCCCAGCTCACTCCCCAGATGTTCTCCTTCAACAGCCCGCACGGTGCGTGCCCTGATTGTGACGGCCTCGGGGAAAAGAGATTCTTTGACCCTGAATTGATCATCCCTGATCCGGGCCTCTCCCTTCGGGAGGGAGCCATAGCCCCGTGGGCAAAGCGCAACAGCGTTTATTTTTTCCAGATGCTCGACTCTATTTGCCGGCATTACGGTATAGACATATATACCCCTTTCAGGGATATCCCAAGGGCGGTGCAGAACGCAATTCTTTACGGGTCAGGGGAAGAAGAGATCGGATTCCATTACGAGAAGGACGACCGGCGCCATTTTTATAGACGCCCCTTTGAAGGAATAATACCCAACCTGGAAAGGAGATACCACGATACCGATTCTTACCAGGTCCGTGAGGAACTTGAAAGTTACATAAGTCTGAAACCATGCCCTTCTTGTAACGGCGCGCGCCTCAAACCTGCCAGCCTTGCGGTAAGAGTCGGCGGCATGGCCATAAACCAGGTTGCCGCCCTTCCCATCGGCAGGGCGCTGGAATTTCTCAGGGGCCTTTCCCTTGACACCAGGGAAGAACGCATAGCCCGCAGGATCATGAAAGAACTGACGAGCCGTCTGGAGTTCTTGATAAAGGTGGGGCTTGATTACCTCACGCTGGACAGGCCCTCTTCAACCCTTTCGGGAGGAGAAGATCAAAGGATCCGCCTCGCGACCCAGATCAGCTCCTCCCTCGCCGGTGTCCTTTATGTCCTGGACGAGCCGAGTATTGGACTCCACCAGAGGGATAACCAGCTCCTTCTCGACAACCTCAGACACTTGCAACGCCTCGGTAACACGGTGATCGTGGTCGAGCATGACCCGGAGACCATCCTTTCATCGGACTTCGTCATCGACATGGGCCCGGGTGCCGGGCTCCAGGGAGGACATGTGGTGTTTCAGGGAACCCCTTCAGAACTTCTCAGGGACAAGGAGTCGCTGACAGGGCGTTACCTTTCAGGTGACTTGAGAATTTCCGTGCCTGGAAGCAGGAGGAAAGGCAAGAACAAGCTCGTCATAGAGGGCGCCGAACACAACAACCTTAAGGGAATCACCGTGGAGATACCCCTGGGGACCCTGACGTGTATCACGGGTGTCTCAGGGTCGGGAAAGAGCAGCCTCGTGAATGAGACCCTGTATCCACTCCTGGCCCGGCGTCTTTACGGTGCAAGGCTCATGGCGGGCAAGGTAAAGGCCCTGAGGGGCGCACATTTCATTGACAAGGTCATAAACATCGACCAGAGCCCCATAGGCAGGACTCCTCGATCCAACCCGGCAACCTATACCGGGGTATTTACACCAATCAGGGATCTTTTTTCCATGCTGCCCGAATCCAGGGTCAGGGGATACAAACAGGGCCGGTTCAGTTTTAACGTCAGGGGTGGGAGGTGCGAGGCCTGTAACGGTGACGGGCTCATCAGGATAGAGATGCACTTTCTTCCCGATGTGTATGTCACCTGCGAATCCTGTAACGGACTCAGGTTCAACAGGGACACCCTGGAGATTCGGTACAAGGGATACAGTATTGCAGATATCCTGGACATGAGCGTAAACGAGGCCTTTGTTTTCTTCGAAAACGTCCCCGGCATCAGGAACAAGTTGAAGACTCTCGTGGACGTGGGCCTGGGATACATCAAGCTTGGTCAGCCGGCTCCTACCCTGTCCGGGGGTGAAGCGCAAAGGGTCAAGCTTTCAAGGGAATTGAGCAAGAGGGCAACGGGAAGGACCCTCTACCTGCTAGATGAGCCTACTACGGGTCTTCACTTTGCGGACGTGCAGAAACTGCTTGAGGTCCTGAACCACCTGGTGGACTTGAACAATACGGTGATCGTTATTGAGCACAACCTGGAGGTGATCAAGACGGCAGATTATGTGATCGACCTGGGCCCGGAAGGGGGTGAAAGAGGCGGGTACCTTGTTTGTGCGGGGACACCTGAAGAGGTCGCTCGGATGCCACAATCCTACACGGGGCGTTTTCTGAAAGAGGTCCTTAAGGCTCTGAATCCTCTTTTCCTAGATGATAGGCCAAGTTGTCAAGGGAGACGCTGAAATCCACGTTTTCCACGAGGCAACACTCTGGACGTCTTACCTGAATGGGAGCGAAGTTCAAGATGGCCTTGACCCCCGACTCTATCAGCAGGTCTGCGGTTGCCTGTGCAGCCCTTGGGGGTGTCGCAATAACCCCAATCTCTATGCCCAACTCCTGCGTCAGTTGAGGAATCCTTTTCGTAGGCTCTATGACATGACCTGTGGGCAGGCGTTGCCCTACTTTTCTTGGATCGTTGTCAAAGGCCGCAACGAATATGTAGCCCCTCTTCTTGAAATTTTCATGCCCTACCAGGGCCATTCCCAGGTTACCAAGGCCCACGATGCATAGCTTCCACTCCTTGTCTGATGCCAGGATCCTCTCTATTTCCCTGAGCAGCTCCCTCACATCGTAACCTATCCCCCTGACCCCGAATTCGCCGAAGTATGAGAGGTCTTTCCGCACCTGGGCAGGGTTTACCTCGCAGAGCTGCGCCAGTCTTTCCGAGGAGACCACCCGAACTCCCTGCTCCAGCAACTTCTCCAGGGGTCTTGAATACTGGGAGATCCTCTTTATGGTGGCATCGGGTATTTTCATTTCCTTTATCATTCGGCACAGGACGAGTATTGTGAATATTTGCACATACGCTACCAAAAAAAGGGAGGAAATCCAAGAAAAGGATAACCTCCCCCTTTTTCAGGCCTAGCCTCCAAGGGCCTTCATCACGGCGTCCAGACTGGGGATCTTGAACACCATCATCAGGGCGATCAACAGGGCGTAGATACACAGAGACTCGATAAGGGCAAGGCCGATGATCATGGTGGTCATGATCCTGCCGCCCGCCTCCGGGTTCCTAGCCGTTCCCTGAAGCGCGCCGTTGATGGCGTTTCCCATGCCCAGACCAGTCCCCAGGGCAGCCACCCCGATCCCGAATCCGCAGCCTATGGCGATAGCGAAATAGATCCACATGCTTGCGGCCTTTGCGGAACCGTCCTCCGCTGATGCCATGGAGACCATCCCGAGAACGAGCAAGAACGTTAGGATTCCAACAACAGCTTTCTTAGACATGTTTACCTCCCTTCTTCCTTATTTTGGCCTTCTTCCATTGATGCTTCCGTAAACACCCCATCTGCGGCGTTGCGCTGCATCTTTGACTCACTGCGGCGTACTCCCATGTACGCCTCGTTCCCAAAGATTTGCGCGCTCCCGATGGCGGGATTTCGCAAGCTCAACTTGCATATAGGGTGTTTCCGAAAGCATCAATTCCTTGAACTATGAACCATCGAGTATCGAGTTAACAATGCTTTTGCTTCCCGATTCTCTCGCTCACCTTATCCTGGTCCATTTGTTGTGGTTACGCGAAAACATGTCAACTCTCTGTATCCTCAAGGTCCTTCCGATGCACCCCCAGAACCGACCCAAGTGCATCCTCAGTGCTACTTACCGGGCGGTTAATGGGCTTCTTCCATGGCCCCTGCAAAGTATACTATGGACAGGAGCATGAAGACCACGGCCTGGATAAAGCTCACCAGGATACCCAGGAAGAGGATGGGCAGGGGGGCCAGGTACAACCCCGCAAGCGCAAAAAGGATACCCAGTACCTTTTCCTTGCCGAAAATATTCCCGAAGAGCCGGATGCTCAGGGACATGACCCTTGCGAGATGGCCGATCAGCTCAATCACAAACATCAAGGGTGCCATGGGCCACACGGGCCCGAGGAAGTGCTTGATATACTTTACCCCGTGAAACCTCACCCCGATATAGTGAGTGAGGATAAAGGTCAAAATCGCCATTGATAGAGTGGTATTGAGGTTTGCTGTTGGCGAGAAGAAACCTGGCACCAGCCCCAATAGATTGGAGAGCAGGATATAGAAAAAGATAGTCGCTATGTAGGGGAAAAAGGCCCTGCCCTCCGGCCCGGTTATGTCGACCATGAAGTTCTCCAGGCCGTCAACTGCCATTTCAAGGATGTTCTGGCCCCTCCTGGGGATCATTTGAATCCCCTTGGTGAGGAGAAGCGCGAGTACAATCAGGATCAACATAACGAACCAGGAATGAATCACGTGAGAATTCTCATGGGCGAAGTGTCCGAGGCCCAGTTTGCTGAAGATTTCGACCAAGAAATAGTAATGGTGTTCCATGACCTAATTAGCCTCCCCGGTGGTTGTTTTCAGCGCGTTGGTAATTCCGAAACTGATTATACCTATGACTACTGTCGAAAGCCCGATGGCCAGCCCGATGGGGTCTATCCTTCCGCTCTTCAGGAGCAGATATATGGCGATACCAAGGCCCAAAAGGCGAAAATAGGACTTGAGTAAAAGGATTGTTTTCTTCCCCCTGCCGGCCCCCTCATTCAGCGGAAAGGTCTTTGTAATGGTGTTCTGCAACAGGTTGAAATTTGCAATGCTTACCAGTCCCCCCAATATGATGCCCAGGGTCAGCCTGTCGCCAAGAAAAAAGTAGCCGGCCAGGGACAAAAGGAGCAAGATCACCCAATTGCGTTTGGTCAAGATATGGTAAACCTTATTCCAATCCATAATCAAAGATGATACTTTCGCAAAAACCCCGGATGAAGCGCAGCGCAGAAATCGGATCTTTTTACGAAGCCATCAAAGATCCTTGACCTTCTTGTACATGATATACAGGTTCTTGAACGCCGCTGCTATCCCGCACCCCAGCAAAACAAAAAAGAGCCAGGGGTGAGTGCCCAGCTTCTTGTCCAGGTAATGCCCTGCCAGGGCCCCTATGCCTATGGAAAGAGCCATTGCCAACCCTGTAGTACTTATGTACCCAAGGGTCCGAACGAGCCTCTTTGTTTCCTCATCCATCGAATGTCTCGAGTTCGGCTTGTCTCTATCACAGGTGATTCTTCAAAGTCAATAAAAAACTCCCCTGAAACCGCAGGCTCTTCCGGCGGGCTAACAGACTGACACTATTGATCAATTACCGGCGCCTCAAGGAATATTCGGGAGACCCGCACCTGCCCCTCCTGGGGCAGGCCCGGAGGTTTGGAAGGATGCCTTTGAGGCTACTTGCCGAGGGACGCAAGGCTCTTCTTTGCGCAATCAATGGTCCTGTATATGTGCTCCTCTTCATGGGCAATGGAGACAAACCATGCCTCAAAGGGCGATGGCGCCAGGTAGATCCCCTGATCCAGCATCCTGGAGTAGAATCCCCTGAAAATTTCCCTGTCGCTTGTACTGGCTGACTCGAAATCCGTTACCGGCTCACTGGTGAAAAACAGGGTTCCCATCGACCCTACCCTGTTTACCACCGCGTCAACCCCTGCCGATGACGCGGCCTCTTTGAGGCCTGTGAAGAGCATTTCCGCCTTTCTCTCCAGCTCTTCATACATATTGCCTTGCCTCAAGATTTTCAGGGTCGCCAGGCCTGCCGCCATTGCAAGGGGATTGCCGGAAAGGGTGCCTGCCTGGTAGACGTTGCCCTGGGGCGCCATGTTCTCCATGACTTCCCTCTTGCCTCCATAGGCGCCCACGGGCAAACCCCCTCCTATTATTTTGCCGAGACATGTAAGATCCGGCTCAATACCGTATAGCTCCTGCGCCCCCCCGGGCCCGACCCTGAATCCGCTTATCACCTCATCAAAGATGAGCAGGGCCCCGGCCTCATTGCACAGCTTGCGCAACCCCCCCAGGAACTCCAGTTTAGGCACTATGACCCCCATGTTTCCGGGTATGGGCTCCACTATGACGCCGGCCACATCCCGGCCGTACTTGTCCATGGCATGGGTTACGGCGTGCAAGTCGTTGAAAGGCAGTGAGATCGTATGGCCGGCAAGGTCTCTGGGTACACCAGGGCATCCGGGAATTGCAAGAGTAGCGACCCCGGATCCCGCAGAGACCAGCAGGCTGTCCACGTGACCGTGGTAGCAACCCTCGAACTTGATAATCTTCTCTCTCCCGGTATAGCCCCTGGCAAGCCGTATTGCACTCATTGTGGCTTCCGTACCGGAGTTCACCATCCTGACCATTTCCACCGAGGGGATCATTTGCTTGATCGTCTCGGCCATTTCCACTTCCAATTCCGTTGGGGCACCGAAGCTCGTCCCTGCTGGAACGGACTGTTTCAAGGCCTCGAGGACTTCCGGATGGCCGTGACCAAGGATCATGGGGCCCCAGGAGCACACGTAGTCAATGTACTGGTTTCCGTCCACGTCCCGGAGGAAACAGCCTTCACCCGCCTCTATGAAGGGCGGGTCGATTCCCACGGCCTTGCCGGCCCGCACAGGACTGTTGACACCACCCGGAATAACTTTCCTTGCCCTCTGAAACATAGCCTTTGATTTCTTTCTTTCCATACCCCTTCCTACCCTAAACGCGATTGACTCGCAAAAACGGTCAAAATTGGATGCCTTCAGAAAAGCTCCGGATGCAGCGCAACGCCGCTCGGTAGATCCCGCAGCGCGGGGAGATGGCGCTCCTACGGAAGCATCAAACGTCAAAAATATGCCATGCTGGTCTTCTTGAACTCCTCTTCACTGAACAGCAGGACATAATCATCCACGCGGGCCTTTTTGGACATCCGGGATGCTATCTCGTAGCAGTCTTCCCGCCTGTCCCCGTGAATCATGGTATACAGGTTATACCTCCAGTCTTCCTGGGGCAGGCGCTGGTAGCAATGGGTGACTTCCCTGAAGTCCGCGAGTATCCGTCCCACCTCTTCGATCCTCTCTTCGGGCACCTTCCACGCCACCATTGCATTTGATTGAAAACCTGCCTCCTGGTGTCTCAGGGTCGCACCAAAGCGCCTGATCACGCCCCTTTCCCTCAGGGACCTTATCCTCCGGATGAGATCCCCCTCTTCCATGCCCAATTTTTTCGCTATGGAGGAAAAGGGCCTTGGTTCAATGGGGAGGTCTCCTTGGATCACACTGATTATTTTTTTGTCCAGTTCATCAATCATGGCCATGCCCGGGAAAACCATCCTTCCTACCGATCCCGTGTGCCGGTAGTCGGCCAGGCCCCGTAATCCCCTGCCTGCGCAATAGAAAACCCGCTCACATTGGGCAATTACCTAATTGTCCCACCCTTGTCAAGGGGGAATCAATCCCGGGATTGGTTACCCCTCGCCAATTGACTTGAAAATTCTGTCTCGATGGTATATGTTCTCCGGCATGCAGCAAGGGTCCCGTATCGGGGAATTCGTCTGCCTGTTCATCCATGTGGGAAGAAGACGGAAGGGAGATGGGGGTAGCCTGAGCAGCAAGAAGGAAATGTCCTGATGAGCGAAATCTTGGCATATCTAAGGATCGTGGAGCAAAGGATCCAAGAAGCACTGGAAAACGGTGACTTTGATAACCTGTCAGGAAAAGGCCGGCACCTGGTTCTGGAAGATGACAGCAATGTGCCAGAAGCCCTCCACCTTGCGTACAAGATATTGAAAAATGCCGACTGCCTGACCCCGGAG
>JAFDIC010000114.1 GCA_019308525.1 Deltaproteobacteria bacterium | reverse complement strand
AGGTAGACCAGAGAGACCAATCAAACCAATGAAACCAATAAACCAATAAACCAATGAAACCAATGAAACCAATAAACCAATCAAACCAATGAAACCAATAGACCAATCAAACCAATGAAACCAATAAACCAATGAAACCAATGAAACCAATCAAACCAATAAACCAATCAAACCAATTGAACCAATAAAACCTCCCTAAACCCTAAACCCTGAACCTCGATTTCTCAACTTGAATTTGATTGAAGTGGCGGGGAAATAATGATAGAAAACAATATCAAATTCAATGGCTTCGGTTCAACTTGGACATATTCTAGCGGGGTTTTGAAAAAATGAATGACAATGTCAGGCGGCTCCTAAAGGAGGGTGTCAGGATACTGTGTCCTGAAAGCGTGGACGTGGGTGAAGAAGTTCTCCTAAAGAATATTTCCGGGCAAGGGGTCACAATATATGCGGGGTGCAGGATCTATGGTGCCAAGACTCTGATCTTACCCGGAGCTGAGATTGGCTCGGAGGGGCCTGTGACCTTGAGGAATTGTCAAGTAGGGCGGGGTGTGAGGCTCAAGGGAGGGTCCTTTGAGGGGTCGACTTTTTTGGATGGTGTGGAGTTCGGCTCGGGCGCCCACGTAAGGGAGGCATGTCTCCTGGAAGAGGAGGTACGCTGCGCCCACACAGTGGGGTTAAAGCATACCATTCTCATGCCCTACGTCACCTTGGGGAGCCTGATCAATTTTTGCGATTGCCTGATGGCCGGGGGTACTGATCGAAGAAATCACAGCGAAGTCGGTAGTTCCTATGTCCATTTCAATTTCACCCCGAACCAGGACAAGGCCACGGCAACGCTCCTGGGTGATGTGCCCAGGGGAGTGATGCTCGACCAGCCCCCCATATTCCTGGGCGGACAGGGAGGACTGGTGGGTCCCCTGAAGATAGAGTACGGCACTGTCGTGGCGGCGGGGAATATCCTCCGAAAGGACGCCCTGAAAGGGGGCAGGATGATTTTCAGTCAACCGTCCCTGACAAAGAGTCTCCCCTTCTATCCCGGTCTTTATGCCAACCTGAAGAGGATCGTCTCCCTCAACATATGTTACATAGCCAACCTCATCGCCCTGAGAAGGTGGTACAAGGACGTAAGATCCAAGTTTGTGGGAAGAGAGGCCATGGACAGGGGGCTCCACCTTGGGGCCCTGGAGAAGATAGAGATGGCCGTCGAGGAGAGGCTGAAGAGGCTTGGAGAGGTGGCCGGGAAGATGCCCCGATCCATGGAGATATACCGCAGGAACACAGAAGGCAATGTTCCCAATAAGGTTATTGAGCGACAGAAGTTGTTTTTCGAGAGATGGCATGATATTGAAACTTTGCTGAACCAGCAACTTGAACAGGAGGGTGATGCCGGTAAGAGGAGGGAGTTTCTTGCAGTAGTGGACGTGGCCTCGGGAAAAAGCGGGCCGGATTACATATCGTTCGTAAGAGCCCTGTCGGAACGAGAAAGGCGTCTTGGCACTTCCTGGCTTCAGGATATCGTGGATAGGGTCACGGAAAGGACCTTTGAGTTCTTACCCGGGTTCAAGACTAGATAACCTGGCTTCGAATCGCAAGGACGTGCTCCTTGAACAGTAATTCAAGGTTCAAAGTTCAGGGTTCAGGGTTCGTGCACTCCGCGTGCCCCGCGAAATGCGTAGCCTATTTCTCCGGGGTAGCTGCGGCAGATGGTACCGGGGCGTAATCCGTGCCAAAAATCCTCTGCTTTGGACCGAGGCAACCCCGTTGCCGGACTACCACCGACATGGTCGGCTCGCCACATAATCAGGGGAAGGTCCAGGGTTCAGGGTTCGCGGTTCAAGGTCACGCATGGGGATCACCCCTCATCAATCTTCAACCTTGAACTTTGAACCCCATAAGACCTGCATGGATGGAACAGGAAGATAGAAGGTATGGGTAAATTATTCGGTACTGACGGAATAAGGGGAAAGGCAAACCAGGATCCGATTACTCCGGAAATGGCCGTCAAGATCGGAAGAGCGGTGGTGAGCTATTGCAAGAAGAGGGCCCTCCCGCCCTGTACGGTTGTCGGCCGCGACACCAGGGCAAGCGGGAGGATGCTCGAGCACGGGTTCTTCTCAGGGGCCCTCTCAGAAGGTGGGAGTGTCTACGCCCTGGGCGAGATCCCCACTCCCGCAGTCGCCTACTTCACGGGTGAGTTGAGTGGAAGCACAGGGCTGGTGATATCGGCATCCCATAATCCGCACGATTACAATGGGTTCAAATTCTTCGGAAGGGATGGTTTCAAGTTTGCCCAGGCAGATGAGGGAGAAATAGAGGCCCTTATCCTTGAGGAGAACAAATCTCCGGGAAGAGGGGAAACAGGAAAAGTGGTGAGGGTTGAGGCCGTGAAGGAGAGATACTCGGAATTTCTGGCCCGATCCCTCCCCGAGGGTGTCTTGTTCAATAGGGTCCGGATTGTCATTGACTGCGCCAACGGGGCCGCCTATAGGGCAGCACCTGAGCTTTTTGACAGGCTGGGGCTGAGCTTCGAGGTCCTCTTTGCTGAACCTGACGGCAGGAACATCAATCTGGGGTGCGGATCACAGCATCCGGAGACCCTCAGGGCGAGGGTCCTTGATTCAGGGGCCGATGCGGGTTTTGCTTTTGACGGTGATGGCGACAGGCTGGTAGCCGTGGATGAAAAGGGTCGTGTGTTGACTGGAGATCAGTTGCTGGGAATATTCGCCAAGATGCTGAAACAAAGGAAAGCTCTGAGGAACAACCTGGTGGTATGTACGGTTATGAGCAACATGGGCCTTCGTTACGCCCTGGAGAGGGAGGGGATCAGCCAGGTTATCACGGATGTTGGCGACCGCAGCGTGGCCAAAGCAATGCTTGACCGAAACGCAAACCTCGGGGGCGAAGGATCGGGCCATATCATCTTTCATGACTACCACACCACAGGAGATGGGCTCCTTTCAGCGGTACAGCTTCTCAGATCCATGGTCCAGTTCGATATGCCCCTTTCCGAACTTGCGACCTGGGTGACCCTCTTCCCCCAGGTAATCAAGAACGTCCCCGTGAACCGAAAACCGGAACTCTCTTCCATACCCGAAATAGTCAAAAACATCAGGGAGGTGGAGTCAAGGCTGGGGGGCAAGGGGAGGGTCCTGGTGCGTTATTCAGGGACCGAACCTCTCTGCCGGGTCATGGTGGAAGGAGAAGAGAAAGAAGAAGTGGAGTCCTATGCCGAGGAGATAGCGGACACAGTGAGAAGGGAGTTGAAATAGGGTAGTCCCAAATTCCAGATCTCAAGCGGCTAACAACAATGGGATAGGTGACAGTACGGGAGCTGATTATTGGGTGTCTGGGATTTGTATTTTGCAGTTCACACTTCGACTTGTTTTTGGGATGGTGAAATGGTGGCAAGGACAGGAACGCTGAAGAAGGAGTTCGGACACACTGCCAGGGAGGGGAAATCCAGACAGAAAATACACGACGTAACCGGGGTTATACTGGCCGGGGGGAAAAGCAACCGATACGGCGAAAACAAGGCCCTTGTCAAATTCGAAGGGATTCCGTTGATCCAGAGAGTTATTGACGTCCTGGATGGAATCTTCCCCCGCCTCATTATCATAACCAATACCCCCAGCGAATATTCCCATCTCGGCCTGCCCATGTATGAAGACTTGATCAAGGAGCTGGGACCCATAGGGGGAATCTATACCGGCCTGAACGTCATGGAGGGAGATCTCGGTTTTTTTGTCGCCTGCGACATGCCCTTCCTTAACGAGGGCTTCATACGCCACATGGTTTCTTGCAGGGAAGATTACGATGCTGTTATTCCCAGGGTGGATTGGAAGATCGAGGCACTTCATTCTGTTTATCACAGGAGATTGATCCCCGTTATGAAAGAGCACATCGATTTGGGCCTATACCAGGTAATCAGGGTCTTTTCCAAGATCCGTGTCAAGTACGTTGACGAAGAGGAAATAAGGGCCTTCGATCCCGAACTCAAGACATTCATAAACATAAACAGGCCCGACGACCTTGTTCTTAACCTCAATCAACCGGAGGGTGACCCCAATCATGGTTGAACTAGCCGCAGCCATAGGCTTTGCTATTATCATCTCTGCCGGCTGCTCCCTTTTTGAAGCGGTTCTTTATTCGGTGCCCACAAGACACATCGAAATCATGGCCCGCGACAATAAAAGGAGCGGTAAGATCTTGAAGGAACTCCGCGCGAATGTAGACCGGCCCATTTCCGCCGTACTTTCCCTGAATACCATCGCCAACACGGCAGGCGCGGCCATCGCGGGCTCCGCGGCAACCGCTGTGTTCGGCCAGGAATGGCTATTCTCATTCTCAGCCGCCTTCACGCTCGCTATCCTTATCTTCTCTGAGATTATCCCGAAGACGGCCGGAGTAGTCTATGCCCGGGCACTGGCGCCCCTGGTAGCCCTGCCCTTGAACTGGCTCGTGAGGTTTATGACCCCGGCGATCTGGCTCTGTGGTCTTGTCACGAGGATGATAGCCCGGGGCAAGATCCAGGAGACAGTTTCCCCGGATGAACTGAAGACCATGGCCCAATTGAGCCTTCGGGTAGGTGGCATAAAGCCTTACCAGTTGAACGTAATAGACAACATACTCTCCCTCGAGAACGTTACTGCCAAGGAGGTGATGACTCCCCGGACCGTCATCTTCTCATTGAGCGCGGACTTGACCCTTGAGGAGGCCAGCAAGGCCTCAGCTAAGTGGGAACACAGTCGGTTCCCTGTCTACAAGAAGGATGTTGAAGATATCGTGGGGATAGTCCTCACCAAGGAGCTCTTCATCAGTCTTTCCCGTGGCAAGAAGGACCTACACCTTTCTGATATTATGAGGCCCGTTCGCTTCGTGGCCGAGAACGCAAAACTGGACCGTGTCCTCATGGAGTTCATCAATTCGAGGCAGCATCTTTTCGTGGTCCTGGACGAGTATGGTGGCCTTTCCGGCCTCATAACCCTGGAAGACATCCTTGAGGAAATCCTGGGAAGGGAAATCATGGACGAATCTGACCAGGTTGCGGACAAGAGGGCGCTCGCAAGGCTGAGGAGGAGCAGGATCAAGAGGCAATGAGCGCCCTCGAAGCCAAGCTCCTGGAACTCCTTGAACAAGAGGGACCGTTGAGCGGAGAGGAGATATCGAAGCTTCTCCAGGGTGACCAGCTCGCCCTATGGAAAACGTGCAGGAGTTCCGCTGAAATAGAACAGGTCTTTGTGGGAACCAGGTACCTGCGCCTGGACCGGAGGATAAAAGGCTATGCGAGGCTTTCACCTTCCATTCTCAGGGAATTCCTGACGTACACGGTCATTGGCCTATCCCGTGATCTCAACAGGTTGATAGCAAGGGCCGAAGAAACCCGGTCACGGATAGGCGAGATAAGCCGCGCCAAGTGCGAGTTGGCCTACAGCCTGGTTTCCGCCCTTTGCAACAGGTGGGAGAACGAGATTCCCATTGAAGAACATGTGTGTTTCATCCTGGCCGGTGATATAGTCTACAACATGGCGCACGATTGCCCCCGGCCGGAAAGAAGCACCGGTAAACTGGTAAGGGGCTCTGACCTGGATCTCGTGGTAGTCGTGGACGACCACTTTCCCGAGGAGTCCGTGAAAAGACTGGATGACGCCATATACAGGGAAAAGTACCGCCTTCTGATAACGCCCCACATAAGGGAAGAGATCGACTATGTGGTAAAGGGCATGGAACGGGTGAGAGAGCAGGTCCGATTTGACACTTACAGGCACATGGTGGCCTGCAAGATCATGCAGGAGGGGACCCTGCTGTTTGGGAGCGAGGAAATCTTTCATTGGGTCAAGACTATCCTCAGAGAGCAAGGGATCATGGACAGGCTGGCGGCCATGGAAAGGACCGCCAGGGAATTCAGGAGAAGAGCGGAAGAGATTCTGTTAACGGAACCTCTTGAAAGGGTTAAAGAGGAAGGGCTAAACCTCTTTTACCCCTCCGAGGAATCGGAAGAGTTCGAATAAGCGCCCAATATGGCGTTTTTCGCTAAACTACGGCTATTTATGTCCCCCGGACATGGAATAGTCACATTCGTGGGCAAGAAACGTAGCACTGCCAGACCTATTCACTTGAGTCGCTCGAGATCAGGGCACCGGTTTTCCAGTTGTTGACAGAGGGTGGAATTAGTGGCAGTATCATAAAATGCAGAGCGGCTCTTGGACAGGGAGAAAGGGGCCGCGGAAAGGAGTGCCTTGAGCAGAGAAGATCTCATACAATTGGAAGGTGTCGTGACGAGGGTCCTCGGGGGAGGAACCATGGAAATCCAGTGCGCCAATGATGTGGTTGTGAGGGGGGTCTTGTCAGGTCGTATGAAAAAGCATCGTATCAAGGTCATAAAGGGAGACAGGGTTCAGGTCAGCGTCTCGCCCTACGACACCTCCCACGGCATCATTACCCTGCGTTTGAGGTAGGTGCGGACGGTCCCGGGGGGGGACCTATCCGCCCGAGCAGGACACCATGGACGAGCCATTGCCAACAGTAAGGAAGGATCTGGAATTCGTGCCTGTTCAACACGGGGGGAGGCAACTGGTCCTTGTCAGGGATCACTTGGGGCTGGTGAAAGAGGGCCAGGCCGTGGAATTGCCCCTCTACCAGATCATGGCGATGCTTGATGGCGGGTCGTCCATCAGGGACCTACAGATGGAACTCATGAGGCAGAAGGGCGGGGTGCTGGTGGATTCCAGGGAGGTCAAGGCCATTATCGACTACCTGGACGGGTGCTTCCTGCTGGATTCCGAGAGGTTTCGGAGGGCCAGGGAAAGAATAATCCAGGAGTTTGTTTCCATGGAGGTGAGGCCCTGCTCCCACTGCGGCAAGTCCTATCCTGACGACCCTTCCCGGTTGAAGGCGCGCCTGGAGGAAATCCTGAACAGCCGCCCGGGTGTACCTCCGCCTGACGGGGAGATCATCGGGGTCATCTCGCCCCATATTGACCTGGCGGTCGGAGAAAAGGTTTACTCCAGGGCATACCAGAGCATATCGGGCACGTCTCCTTCCAGGGTCGTGGTCCTCGGTGTGGGGCATCATCTCGGTGAAGACCTTTTCAGCCTCACGGAAAAGGATTTTGAGAGCCCTTTGGGGAGGGTGAGGACTGACCGCCCAGCGGTGGAAAAGTTGAAGAAGGCGGGGAAAGGCTCCATATCTGCCGACGATTTCCCACACCGCTCCGAGCATTCCATTGAGTTTCAGGTCCTGTTCCTTCAGCACGCACTGGGAGACAAGGATTTCTTGCTGATTCCTGTCCTGTGCGGTTTCGCAAGGTCCTCACTCCCGCAATACAGCAGGAAGGCATATCTGGAAAAGGCAGGCGCCCTTGTCCAGGCCATGAGGGAGATCCTGGAACAGGAAGAAGGGGAGACCCTGGTGGTGGCGGGGGTGGATTTTTCCCACATCGGTCCAAAGTTCGGCCACGACAGGCCCGCAGAATACCTGAGGGCACAGGCCGAGGCCCATGACAGGAAACTATTGGAGTGCTTGTCCGCAGGGGATATCGACGGCTTCTGGGAGGAATCCCGGCGGGTGGATGACAGGTACAATGTGTGCGGGTTCTCCGCCCTTGCCTGCCTCCTGGAGATACTACCCCCGGCGAGGGGACATCTCCTTGAACACGAAATCTGGTTTGAGGCCCCGACCCGGTCAGCGGTCAGCTTTGCCGCCATGGCGTTTACCAAGGAGTGAAATCTCTATCGAGAAGGGGAGTTATGGAGGTTCAAGGTTGAAGGTTCAGGGTTCAAAGTTCAGGGTTCAGGGTTCAAAGTTCAGGGTTGAAGATCAATGAAAATTGAACGCTTCGAAGATATTCAGGCCTGGCAACTTGCCCGTGAGTTGACGCGAATGGTCTATAGTCTCACAAAGAAGCCAAAATTGGCGAAGGATTATGAGCTCAAGAGACAGATACAAAGTGCTGCTGGGTCCTCGATGCACAATATTGCCGAAGGTTTTGATTCCGAATCCAATGGAGAGTTTGTCCGTTTCTTGCGCTATGCAAAGCGATCCTGCTCTGAAGTCCAAAGTGAACTCTATGTAGCACTTGATGAAGGATACATATCTGTATACGAATTCAAGGAGGTTTACGAGCAAGCTGGGAGAACACGGGCTGCGGTTCATGGATTCATCAATTACCTAAAGAATTACGAACCGCGGGAGAAAGCCAAGCCCAAGCTCCGAACCCCGAACCCTGAACTTTGAACCCTGAACTTTGAACCCTGAACTTTGAACCTTGAACTTTGAACCTTGAACCTCGAACCTTGAGTCCCAATTGGATTACGGAGGTCTTGCGATGAAGAGGCCGCCTTTTGATTACACGGACGCCAGCGTGAACGACTCCACCCGGGGACGGCAGGCGGATTTTGAGGAATTTGAGGCCACAGAGCTTTACTGCCCCAAGTGCGGTGTGGCGGTTCCCGTGAGAAAGTCTCTCCTCCTCATATTGCCTGAAGGGGACAAGTACGAATATAGATGCCAGCAGTGCGGGACTACTGTTGGGGACAAAATGGATAAGAGCGGGGAGTTTTACGGCATCCTCAAGACCTAAGTGCCCTACTTGAACCAGAGGAGTTGTCCCGTACTCCTGGACTTGGAGGCCGCGATCACGAGGATGGGGCCGTCCGCCTGGATTTCGTTGATCACGTACTTGACGGTCCTGGACGTCCAGGAAGGGATAAGGGCCCCGGGCTGAACCTTGAAGGCAAACAACCTGGCCTTTGTATAGACCGGGATCTCCTTGAGCAAGTTTGTAAGGCGGATATTCTTCACTGCCAGGACCTCCCGGTTTCCATCCCCGTCCAGGTCCATCAGGATGACCCTTCCGTTGAGTAGCGTGTCCTTTCCCGGCTGGCCGGGTTGATCCTTCTCGTCCTCAACGTTGATCGTGTTCTGCGTGCCTCCCATCTCCTCTGTCCCTGTCCAGAGGATCTTGCCGTCCCTGTCCCACATGCGCAAATAGGAGTCCCTGTCCAGGCCAAGGAAGGTCCTTATGTCAGAGCCATACATATCCAGGGGAACCAGCGTATAAAACTGGGTCCCTTTTCTAAAGGAGGGTAATTCTTGCTTCCGGGCGAGCTTTCCCCTCCCGTCGTATTCCATGAGGTAGATCCTGCCGTGGAAAAAGGAGTTGAGTTTGCTGTCCTGAAAGAAAAGGAAGGGCTTACCTCGGCCAGGGACCTTCACCGCCTTGAGGTGCCCGCTCATCTGGTGGAGTTTCTTGAATGATCCATTCCATTTCCATACTGTGGTCCGGGCCCTCTTGCCCAAACGGCTGACGAGATAGATCTCGCCCCTGTCGTCAGCGTCTGTGTCCCCCACGCTCACCTTGATGAAGGATTCGCCCCGGTCGGGTTTGAGGGCGCCCAGGGCTTCTAATGCCTTTCCCTTCTTGGCATATATCAGGAGCTTGTTCCTTCCCAGTACCAGCCACTCGGACAGCCCGTCCCCGTCCAGGTCCCCGGCGTCAAAGGACATGATCTTCATCCTGAGGGTGAGCCTGCCTGTGGGCCTGAGACCGGGTGTGCGCCTGGCAGGGCTCTGAAAGAGACCCCCTGTACCCACTCCTTCCCCCGCATAGGCGGGCGTGGGCGTGGACATGGCCAGCCTCTCGGCCCGGATGTCACGGCCCTCTACAAATCCCCTGAACTGGTAAGCAATATCCGCAATCTTCTTGATCAGTTCGCTTTCTTCCAGGGCCTCTGCAATATGGGAGGTCCTGACTTCTTCCTGCTTGAGCTCCAGGAGGGTAAGGTCGATGCTGTAACCCGTGCCCACCGTCGTTATGCTGCCGTAGATGGCATAGCCTGCCCCGGAGGCCCTTGCCAGTTCCTCGGCCCTTGCCCTGGAAAAAATTCCCTGTTGTTCCTTTTCGGTGAGTCGTCCCTGGTATTTCTCATCACCCAGGATCTTGATGTCACCGCCTGAAATACGCGACAGGAGCATATTCCTGAAACCTTCCCGGAGATAGGCCTTGGAGGGATCGCCGTAAAGGGCCAGGGGAAAAATTACGACGGTCTTGGTCTCATCTGCAAACAGGG
>JAFDIC010000113.1 GCA_019308525.1 Deltaproteobacteria bacterium | reverse complement strand
ACCTTATTTGATTACCAGTCCCAGGGAAATCCCATTAGTCCGGGAAGGCCTTTCCAGGCATTCTTCTTGCTCATGTCCCGAGAACAGGTGCTCGTCGGGGCTGATGAGATATCGACAATGAGATGATAGCGGAGCGTGTTTGATGAAGAAGAGATACGGCAATATACTGGACCAGATCGGGTGGACACCCCTTGTTCCGATCAACAGGCTGAACAGCAACAAAAAGGTCCAGATACTGGCAAAACTTGAATCCTTCAACCCGGGGGGGTCCGTGAAAGACCGTCCGGCCCTCAGGATGATCGAGGATGCCGAGGCGAAGGGGGAGCTTACGGAGGATAGGATTATCCTTGAGGCCACCAGCGGCAATACGGGCATCGGCCTCTCCCTCGTGGCGGCCGTCAAGAGGTACAGGATACACCTCGTTATGTCAGAAGCGGTAAGTGAGGAGAGGAAAAAGATCCTCAGGGCCATGGGGGCTGAATTGCAGTTCACCCCTGCTCACCTGGGGACGGACGGGGCCATCGAGTTTGTTTACAACCTGGCCAGAGAGGAAGCAGAGACATACTGGCTGGCCGACCAGTTCAACAACGAATCCAACTGGCTGGCCCATTACCACAGTACCGCCAACGAGATCTGGGAACAGACCGGCGGCAAGGTGGACAAAATCGTCTGTTCAATGGGCACGACAGGGACACTGATGGGGATATCAAGGCGCTTCGAGGAATTGCAGCCGCATGTGAAAATCATCGGCGTCGAACCATATCTGGGTCACAAGATCCAGGGCCTTAAGAACATGAAAGAATCATACACGCCCGGCATATTCGAGAAGCAAAGGGCCGATCGCATCATCAACATTGACGATGAGGAGGCCTATTATACCTCCAGACTGCTCGCAAAGGAAGAGGGGCTATTCGTGGGCATGAGCTCGGGAGCAGCCATGGCGGTCGCCCTAAGACTTGCCAGGGAGATGGTACAGGGCAGAATCGTGGTCATCCTTCCTGACGGTGGAGAGAGGTATCTCAGTACCCCCCTGTTCGTCGTCAAGAGAAAATCCGGCATGTCCCTTTACAACACCCTGACCCGCAGGAAGGAGGAGTTCATCCCCATCCAGGAAAACAGCATCACCATGTACTCGTGCGGGCCAACCCTTTGCAGGCATCTGCACGTGGGGCAGTGCCGTTTCTTGGTCTTTTCCGACCTGATCAGACGTTACCTGGAATTCAAGGGATACAGCGTGAGACACATAATGAACCTTACGGACCTGAGTGATCGGACCATTGAAGGGGCTGATAGGGAAGGGGTTTCCCTGAAGGATTTTACCGGTGGATACTACCAGGATTTTCTGGAGGACATCGAGTCCTTGAACATCAAGCGGGCTGCGGAGTACCCGAAGTCCAGTGATTACGTGGCCGACATGATCCGAACCACGGGCAAGCTGATTGAAAAGGGCTACGCCTATGAAAAACTGCGCTCCGTGTATTTTGACATATCCAGGTCCAGGGATTACGGCAAACTATCCAAGATCGATCTTGACAAGATCCGTCTCGGCAAGACCGTTGACCTTGACCAGTACGAGAAGGAAAACCCCCGGGATTTTACGCTCCTCAAGAGGTCGACGCTGAAAGAACTCAAGAGGGGAATATTTTACAAGACCCAGTGGGGGAACGTGAGACCAAGCTGGCACCTGGAGTGCCCGGTGATAGCCATGAAGTTCTTCGGTGGCACCTATGACATCCATACAAGCGGGGCGGACCTCATCTTCCCTCACCACGAGAATGCCATTGCCATAACCGAGGCCCTCACGGGCAAGGCCATGGCCAATTACTGGCTCCATAACGAGCTGGTCATGGTGCAGGGCAAGAAACCCGTAATACACTCCGACGAACAGTCCTATACCCTCAGGCACGTCCTGGAAAGGGATTACGAAGGCAGGGTGGTGCGTTTCTGGCTCCTGAGCCGCCACTACAGGAAGCCCATGTACTTTTCGTGGGAGAAGCTGGAAATCGCCAGGGAAACAGTGGACCACCTGGACAAGTTCGTCCACAAACTCCATGCATGCGGCCCTGCTCCACCGAATCCTGAAATAGACCAGGCAGTATATGACCTGAGGCACAAGTTTACAGAGTCGCTTGATGACGATCTGAACATTGCCCGGGCCCTTGCTGCATTGTTTGAATTTACCAACAGGATGAATCGAATCATAGACAGGGAAGGTCTATCCCCGGATGACAAAAAGAAGGCCACTGATGCCTTGAAGAGTATCAATTCCGTGCTGGCGGTCCTGGAACTTGAGCCCCCGGCGATCGATGAAAGTATCGAGGGCTTGATCAGGAGAAGGGAAGAGGCCAGGAGAGCCAAGGACTGGGATCTGGCCGACCGCATAAGGAATGAGCTCCGGGAGATGGGTATCGAAGTGATTGACACGAGACAGGGCACCATCTGGAAAAAGAGAAGGGTCTAGGTCCTAAAGGGCGGGGTCCTGCCTCATTGCAGCGGTGGCTTGAACGTCTGCCAGGTGCCTGGACAGTCTTGCTTCGACCTTCCGAAAGAGGAACAGCACTCCATATACCAGGGCAAGATATAGCAGTGCCGCCGTGATAAACAACTCATAGAAGGCAAAGGTACGGGCTGCCACTACCCTAGCCACACCGGTGATATCCATCAGGGTGATGATGGAGACCAGGGAAGTGGCCTGGAGCAAGAAGACGACTTCGTTGGTATAGGCGGGCCATGCCAGTCTGAAGGCCTTGGGTAATATGATCCTCCTGTACAGCAGGCCGCCGGACATGCCGCAGGCCCTGGCAGCCTCTATCTCACCAAAAGGGACCGCCTGTATGGCTCCCCGAAGAATCTCTGCGGTATAGGCAGCCGTGTTGAGGGTGAGACTCAAGATGGCACAGAAGTGGGCCTCCCGGAAGAGGGCCCATAGCCCTATTTGTCTCAGAAATCCCTGGAATTGTCCGCTTCCGTAATATATGAGAAAGATCTGGACGAGAAGAGGTGTGCCCCGGAAATAGAAGATAAACCCGTACACGGGCATCCACATGAGCGGGTTGCGGGCAACCCGCAGCAAGGAGAGAGGCACGGCCATAGAAAGGCCGATCATAACGCTCACCGCCGTGAGCTCCACGGTTATCAGTGCCCCATGAAAGAGACGGGGGAGACTTTCCCACATAATGTCCAGGTCCACTGCCTAGTCCTTCCTTATGCCGCGACTTGCCCAGCCCTCGGCGCGGTGCTGAAAAAGCATTGAGACAATTGTAATGCCGAGATAAATGAGTGAAGCCGCCAGAAAACAGGTAAAAGGCCGGCGCGTAGCCCGGGCAGCGATGTCCGCGCTACGCATTAATTCGGGGAGCTGTATCACTGAAATGAGGGCCGTCGCTTTGATGAGCACCATCCACACATTTCCCAGACCTGGAAGGGCGAAACGCCACATCTGCGGGAGAATGATCCTCCGAAACGCCTTGGCCGAACTCATGCCCACTGCCCTGGCCGCCTCTATTTGCCCCCGCGGCACGGCAAGGTAAGCCCCTCTGAAGACTTCGGTGGAGAATGCCCCGTAGATGAAACCTATCGTAATGACCCCCGCTGCAAAGGGGTTCAGGTTAACCATGACCTCTTTGCCCATCAGGGTTGCGAAATCCTGGATGAGGGTGGGCATACCGTAGTAGACGAGCAGGATAAGGACCAACTCCGGCACACCACGAATGACAGTGGTATAGGTATCAGCGACAAAGCGGGGGAGCTTTCCCCTGGCCAGTTTACCCCATGCGCCGATCAAGCCCAGAACGCAAGCCACGAACATGGACAACAGGCCGACAGCAATGGTCAGTTCCGCCCCCCTCCATAGCATCCAGCCATAGCCCTTCAAGTCCAGCATTTCAGGATACCCTAACTCTGATGAACAGAGAACTCCAAGTTCCAAACCTGAAAAAGCTGTTTTCTGTCAGAAAAGGCAGCAATCTCAGATCTAAGATACCAGGGCGTTGACCCATGGACAAACGAGCCGGCACACACCTCCATTCAAACCTACACATGGAGAGTGTGGCCGACTCGTTTTACCGGGTTAATCACCGTAGACATCGAAATCGAAATACTTGGCATTTATCTTTTCATATATTCCCTTGTCCCGGATCGCCTTGATTGCCCTGTTGAGCATCTCCCTCAGATCATCGTCTCCCTTTCTCACGGCTATACCGATTCCCTCGCCGAACCACTTCTTATCAGAAAAGCCAGGGCCCACAAGTTCGTAATCCTTTCCGTCTTCCGTCTCGAGAAACCCGCCAAGCAGGACAACTGAGTCCGCAAATATCAGGTCGAGTCTCCCTGAGAGGAGATCCATCTTGGCCTCGTCCAGCGTGGCATAGGACCTGATCTTGACCGTGTCACCGTAATTGTCCCGAAGAAAATATTCCGTGACCGTGGCGCGCTGCACCCCTACGACCTTTCCCTTGAGTCCCCGTTTCGATATCTGGATGCCCGAGCCCTTTTTTGCCACAAATCTTGCAGGTGTCATGTAGTACTTGTTTGTGAAATCTACCTTCTTCTTCCTCTCCTCGGTTATGGACATGGAGGCAACAATGCAATCATACTTTTTCGCCAGGAGACCCGGAATAATGCCGTCCCAGTCCTGAATCACAAAGGTACATTCGACCCCCATCTCCTTGCACAGGGCCTTGGCAATGTCCACATCGAATCCTTGCAACTCTCCCTTCTTGTCCACATAGTTGAATGGCGGATAGGCTCCTTCCGTGCCTATGCGGACCTTTTCCCAGTCCTTTGCAGCGCCGTTGCCTGCCATCAGGGAGACGGCAATGATCATGCAGCCGAAAAAGATAAACAGCCTCTTCATGGTCTACCTCCTTATGATAAAGGTTATGGAGAAACGGGGAACCACACAGACAAAAACCACCAAAAGGAAAATGGATTAGAGGAAAGCTGCCAGGAATTGCCGACATCGGGACGATCTGGGATTGCCGAAGATGTGAGACGGGGAACCCTCATCCTCTACCCGTCCCTCGTGGAGAAAAATCACATGGTTCGACACCTCCCTTGCAAAACCCATTTCGTGGGTTGCTATGATCATGGTTCGGCCTTCCTCTGCCAGTCGCTGTATTACCCTGAGCACCTCACCTACCAGCTCTGGATCCAGGGCGGACGTTGGTTCGTCGAAGAGCATAACGTCCGGCTCCATGGCCAGGGCCCTGGCAATGGCTGCCCTTTGTTGTTGTCCACCCGACAACTGGACCGGGTAGTGGTTCGCCTTGTCCGCGATTCCCACCTTGTCCAATAGGTCCATTGCCAACCTGGTGGCCTCTTTCTTGGGTTTTCCCTGCACATGCACCGGGGCTTCAATAACATTTTGCAGTACCGTCATATGGGTCCAGAGGTTGAACTGCTGAAATACCATGCCCAGCCTCGTGCGGAGACGATCCACCTGCCTTGGGTTCTCAGGCACCGGTTGGCCCCTGCGGTTCTTCTTTACCCTTATCAGGTCACTTCCCACGTAGATCCTGCCTGAGTCCGGGATCTCCAAGAAATTGATACACCTCAAAAGCGTGCTTTTCCCCGAACCACTCGACCCGATTATGGAAATGACATCTCCCACCCCTGCCCTCAAAGAAATGCCTCTCAACACATACAGGTCCCCGAAGCTCTTATGGAGGTCTTCGACTACCAGCATGGGGGCGGATTGTTGTTCCAGCGCGTGGGGCTTCATTGCCTTTGTCGGCTTGTTGAGTCTATGAATTGGGCTATCCTTACCCGCAACCGCAAATTCCATCCCTTTCGAGCAAGAACCACTCCAGCCAATATGTCGCGTCAGGATTAGAAAGTGTCGATCAGTACCGTAAAATATGACAAATGGACTTTGGATGTCAAGGAAACAGCCTTCAATCCAAATTTCACGAGGGAAGGGAGTGGAAAGTCCCATAATAATGATTATTATTGGGGTAACTCCGGTGTGAAAGCACAAATTCTCTCCCCGAAGTTCGGCGTGGCGGTCCTGAATAGGATAAGGCTGTCATTTTTGCGATCTTGGGGACCATGATGAAGGTCCAAAGGGCGAGGAGCAGGGGACAGGGACAACATGATGTTGAAAACAGGAATAGAGCACTATGTCAATCCACTGCACGTTTATTGCAGGTTAAGGGACTTGGGGGTTTCCAAGGCTACTGCCAGGCTTGCCTGTAGTGCCTATGAACGTTCTATTTTCAAGTGTCTGCTCTTGAAGAGACATAAGTGAATCCATCTGAGACGTTCAAGGAGGAGATAAATGAGAATAAGAGACCTGATGAGTGTCAACGTTGTGACCGTTGATGAGAAGACCTCGATCCAGGACGCGAGAAAGATCATGGAGGCCCATAAGATCAGGAGACTGCCGGTGATGAGAAAGGATAAGCTCGTGGGTCTCGTCACCATGCATATGCTCCTGGAAGCCGCTCCTTCCCCGGCGACATCCCTGAGTATCCATGAGCTGCACTATCTCCTTTCCAAGATGACGGTCAAGGATATCATGGTGAAGGCCCCCTACACCCTCTCCCCGGATATGCCGGCAGAGGACGCGTTGCAACTGGGCCAGGAGATGGGATATGGCGGGTTCCCTGTGGTAGAGGACGGAAGGCTGGTAGGCATAGTCACGGAATCGGATATTGTGAGGCTCATGATACGGGTCCTCGGTGTCAAGGAAAAGGGGAACAGGGTGGAGATAAAGGCCCCCAGGGATTTCGGCAGTTTGAAAGGCCTCATGGAAATCCTGGACCGTAACAAGGTGGTCCTGCGAAGCGTCATGACCGTACCGCCGAAAGACGAGGATGAAGATCGCGACTGGCTCATTATCTTGCGCCTGGAGACCCAAGACGCGGAAAAGGTGGCCGGGGCGTTCCGTTCATCCGGTTTCAACGTGGTATACGTGGGTTAGTTGCTTTTGGTCATCGGTTATGTCCTGGGGGATTCAAAGCCCAAATACCTGACCTGAAACAAGCTTTAGCCACCGGTGGGAGGCAGGGAAAAACCCGGCAAGAGCGACCCAACAACGAAAAACCAGTAACAGGTAACCAGAGGCGTCCGCCTCACGGCTCAGGGCCGTCATCTATTATTTCCACCAGGACGCCGTTCATAAACTTCGGGTTGAGGAAGACATATTTGGATTTCTCCCAGGTCCTGGGCTCCTTGTCTATGAGCTCGAATCCCTCTGCCCTGAGTTTTTCCATTGCCGCAAGGGTGTCGGGCACCTTGAAGGAAATGATCATTACCCCTTCACCCCTGTTCTCGATGAAACGGTCCACGTCGCTTCCTTCCCTGGTAGATGACATGAGCTCGTAACCAACTTCACCTACGTAGTACCTTGCCACTGCGATGGCCTCGGGTTCGTGCCTGTATTCCAGATCCGGCCCTTGCTTGCCCAGAAATGCCTCCCAGCGGGCCTTGGATTTCTCCAGGTCCTTGACTGCGATACATATATGATCAATCTTTTCAATCCCTATCATGATAAGCCTCCCTTGCTTCTTCAATATGGCGATGACTTAGCCTTCCCCTGTGAACTTCTTCAGGAGCTCGATCCGTTCCTCGGTCTTTCGCTGTATGTACTGGACCTGCTCTTCATCCAGGTGCCTGTACTTGCCGATCAGTTTCAGGTATTCCTGGACCGGCAAGGGCTCCTCCACCGGCACGGTAAAGTGAATCCGACCCACCTCCTTCTCGTATTCCCACAGGGGAGCCATGTTTGTCTCCACCGCCTTGCGGGTTACCTCAAGGAGTTGGCCCGGAGGAAATCTCCAGCCTGTTGGACATGGCGAAAAGATATGTAGAAATGCCATCCCCCTCTTGGACGCTTCTATTGCCCTGTCCAGCTTGGCGTAAAAATCCTCCATAAAGGCCATCGCAGCGGTTGCGACATATTCGCAGTTGTGCATTACCATGATCAAGGGCAAAGGTTTTGCATCCCGGCTCTTGCCTTTCAGTTCCCTTCCGACCGGTGTAGTGGAAGTCCACGCCCCGTAAGGTGTCGTGCTGGAACGTTGCACGCCTGTGTTCATGTATCCCTCATTGTCCACGCAGATAAAAACCATCTGCTCCCCCCGTTCAGCGGCTCCTGAGAGGGACTGGAATCCTACGTCCGCGGCACCCCCATCTCCTGCAAGGGCAAGCATGGTCACGTCTCGACCCACGCGGTTGTAATAGCGCTTCGCCCCGGCCAGCATGGCAGCGGTATTGGTCAGCAGCGGGATGATGGATGGCACCTTGACCCCTGTAAGCCCGTTGACACCCACGACTCCCACTCCGGGTATGCATCCCGGGGGCGTAGCCAGGACCGTGTTTGGACCTATCCTGCGAAGGGTGTGCCTCATGATCAACTCCGAGTTGCAGCCAAGGCACGCGGAGAGGCCAGGCACGAAAAGGTCCTCCGCTTCGCCCCACCTGTTGTAGATGTCCGCAGCCCTCTTCAACTCCAGGGCCCCGGGCTTGCATACCTTGACACACTCAGGATCCCCGGCGCAAAGATCGCATTTGACCACCCTGTCAGCCTGCGCTCTGTAGGTAATGCCAGCATAAGGGCACGCGAGTGTGCACAATTGGCAGTTCACGCACTTTGATTCATCCAGATGAACGATGCCGGAATCTTGATCCTTTTTCAGTGCCCCCGCAGGACAATCCATTACACATCTCGGTTCTCCACACTGCCTGCAAAGTGCAAGCCCGTAGAAAGAACTCTCCTCATCCTTGGCTATTCCTATCCTGGAATGAATTGGATTAGGGGTGCCGGACTTTGCCCTGGCACAGGCCTCCACGCATTCGTTGCACCCGTTACATCTTTCCGGATAGAACCCTATCGTCCTGTAACTCTTAGCCAATCGTTCCTCCCTCGCCTTCAGGCACTTTCCATCCTGCCTGTAGGATCTCTTCATCCACGCCGTGCCCGGGGGCCTGCTACCCCCTTACCGCCATGAACCAGTCATGAGTATGCGGCCCATTTCCCTGGGGTTGTCCACGAACAGGCCTTTTCTATCCCCCAGGTCGATTCTTCTCCCGATGATCTCGTACATAACCCCGGGATCTATCTCAGTGTTGATGGCCACCGTCCCCACCAGGCGATCTTCATGGAAAATGAGCTTCTGGTACTTCCCGGTCCCGGGCAGGAAAACATGGTCCACTTCTATGCCCTCTTCATCCTCTACCCCGGCGACCCTTCCAATGGAAAGGGCCCTGTTACCGAAGAATCTAAAGACATTCATGGATATCCCCCCTCTGTGATCCCTAGGCAAAGGATCTCCCGCCATGTCCATGCCGGCTATGCGACCCTGCTCCGTGGCGTCCGGGAGTGTGGCATTCAACTGTTTCTGCCCCATGAAAAAGTCATCGGCCTGGGCCACATCTCCTGCGGCCCATATGCCCTCGGCACTCGTCCTCATCCTCCTGTCCACAAGGACACCCCTGTCCAGCTCGATTCCGTCTCCCTTCACGCAACCTGTGTTGGGTTTGACACCTGTTGCCACGAGAATCACTTCAGCAGAAAGGGACTCGCCAGTGGACAGTTCTACGATACCCGCCCCCTTTCGCCTGGAAACCTTGTCGATCCTGCTCCCTGCAATTATCCTTACACCGTTTTTCTGAAAGACATCCTGAATCATTCTCCCCGACACCTCATCAAAGTACCCGGGCAAGACATTGGCTTCCGCTTCCACCACCGTCACATTCATGCCGCATGTCGCCATGCTCTCTGCCGCGTGCATACCTACAAGGCCCGCCCCTATCACCAGGGCAGACTTGCCTTCCCCAATGTCTCGCCGCAATTTCAGGGCGTCCTCCAGGGTCCTCAGCACATGGTATGGCACCTCTGCAAGACCGTCTATCGGTGCCAGTGCCGGTGAGGCCCCCGTAGCCAGCAGCAACTTTTCGTATTCAATGCGTTCACCCGACGACAGCACCGCATAGCCCGCCCCCTGGTTGACTTCTTCAACGCCTGCACCAGGGAGATATCTCACATTCATCCTCTTCAGGGCCTCTTCGTCCCTGAGAAAGATCCTATTTGGGTCCGCCTTACCTGATATGACGTAGGGAAGAATGGTCGGCGAATA
>JAFDIC010000112.1 GCA_019308525.1 Deltaproteobacteria bacterium | reverse complement strand
CCGTTAACGTAAGGAGGGGCCTGAGGAGGAAAGATGAGACGCCTCCCGAGGACCATTGGGCGGTGAGGGACCATGAGTTCGAGCAAAAGCTGCTTGACGACTATTACGAATTCAAGGGATGGGACAGGGAGGGCATCCCCAAGAAAGAGACCCTGGATGAACTGGACCTGGGATATGTGAGCGAGGACTTTGAACGAAGAGGTATTTGGAAAGAGGGTGATGACGTCCCTCCTGAAAAGGCTTCGGCGGAAGGAGAGAAGAAGTAGGTGAGAGGGGTGGTGACCGTGAAAGACGGAATGAAAAAGAAGATAGTCAGAGACATAAAAGTGAATGTCGATAAATGCACGGGTTGCCGGTCATGTGAGATGGCATGTTCAGCGTTTCACGCTGTGCCGAAATACAGCAGCATCAATCCGGCCAGGGCCCGGATCAGGGTCTTTATCGATGAAGTGAAGGATCTATATGTTCCGCTCCGTGCCGGTGAGTATACTCGGGCGGAGTGCAGCGGCAGGTACGCTTACGTGATCGACGGTAAGGAGTACTCCGAGTGTAGCTTCTGTCCCGCGTCCTGCCCCTCAAGGGACTATTTCAAAGAGCCTGATTCTGGTCTTCCCTTGAAATGTGATATGTGCGAGGACGAACCACCCCTCGAGGTGCCCATGTGTGTGCAGGTCTGTGAATTTGATGCCCTTGTCTATGAACAAAGGGAGGAGGAAGTCCCTGAACAAGAAGTGAAACCCGGGGAGATGGACATGGCGTTCGAATCATTGATAAAGAGGTACGGAAAGAAGAAGGTCATGGATGCCTTTACCCGGTTGTCGGAGGAGTAGGGCATCACGATAGTGATAGAAGCAGTGATCTAGATCAAGAAGCAGGGAAGAAGGACGGGGAGAAGTGGAAAGGGAACCAGGCGATAGGCAGATTTCGGACATTCTCCCGGGTGGTGAATTCGGGGACGTGATGGTAGTCGGTGGAGGGATCAGTGGCATCCAGGCCGCCCTTGACCTGGCCGATACAGGCTTCAGGGTCTTTCTGGTTGAAAGATCACCCGCCATCGGAGGCAAGATGGCCCAGTTGGACAAGACCTTCCCCACCAATGACTGCTCCATGTGCATTGAATCCCCCAAGCTTGTTGAATGCAGCAGGCACCCCAACATAGATATCCTGACCTGTGCTCAAGTCGAACGTGTGGATGGGGAAGCCGGGGACTTCAGGGTAACCCTGGCCAAGAAACCCAGATACATCAAAGAGGACAGGTGTACGGGTTGTACTGCATGTGTCGAGTACTGCCCTGTCAAGGTCCCTGATCCCTACAACCAGAACCTGTCCCTGAACAAGGCTATTCATATATACTTTTCCCAGGCAGTTCCGCTCATAAGTTACATAGACCCTGAAACCTGCCTCTACCTCCAGGGCGAGCAATGCACCATATGCGCAGGAGTCTGTAAGAACGAGGCCATAGATTTCTATCAAGATGAGGAAAAGATAGAAGTAAGAGTAGGGGCGATCCTTCTCTGTCCGGGCTACGAGATTTTTGACCCCGGGGTGAAAGAGCAATACGGCTACGGAAGGATTCAGAACGTGGTCACCAGCCTTGATTTTGAGAGATTGCTGTGTTCCACCGGACCTTACGAGGGCGAGATAAGACGCCCCTCCGACGGAAAGCATCCTCACAGGATCGCGTGGATCCAGTGCATCGGTTCCAGGCGGGTCACCCCCGGGGAGAACGGCTATTGTTCAGCCGTGTGCTGCGCCTATACCCAGAAACAGGTGATCTTGACAAAAGAGCATGACGCAGGGGCAGAGTGTGCTGTTTTCCATAATGATATTCGTTCCTATGGCAAGGATTTCGAGCGATTCTATCAGAGGGCAGAGAAGCTCCCCGGGGTTCGTTTCGTCAGGAGCTACGTATCCATTGCAGGAGAAGATCCTGGGACAGGAAATGTTGCGATAAGGTATGCCCACCCTGATGAGGGAGTAAGGGAGGAAGAATTTGAACTGGTAGTATTATCCGTCGGGTTGAATCCGCCCGGTGATGTAAAGGACCTGGCCGAGAAGTTCGGAATTGAACTCAACTCCCATGGGTTCTGCAAAACCGGTCCCTTCAATCCCATGGAGACCACTCGTCCCGGGGTCTTCGCAAGCGGAGCGTTTCAGGGACCCATGGATATCCCTGAGTCGGTCATGACCGCCAGCGGGGCCGAGGCCCTTTGCAGTCGGCTCCTGGCCTACCGGCGGGGAAAACTGGCAAGAGCCAGGGTGTATCCGACCGAGAGAGACGTAAGGGGAGAAGAACCCAGGATAGGGGTCTTCGTGTGTCATTGCGGGGCCAACATAGGAAGGGTCGTGGATGTTCCATCCGTGGTCGGATATGCCTCCACACTACCCAATGTTGTCCACGCCCAGGAGACCCTCTTTGCCTGTTCTACGGACAATGCCAGGCAAATAGCGGATACGATCAGGGAGAAAGGCCTCAACAGGGTGGTTGTCGCCGCCTGCACCCCGAGGACCCACGAGCCTCTGTTCAGGGACACACTGCGGGAGGGCGGCATCAACGCATATTTCTTTGACATGGCCAATATCAGGGAACATTGCTCCTGGGTTCACTCCAAGGAGAAGGAAGATGCCACGGAGAAGGCGAAGGACACGGTTCGGATGTCGGTAGCCAGGGCCGCCCTGCTGGAACCCTTGGAGGAGCTGGAACTCCCCGTTGAGAGGAGGGCCCTGGTGGTAGGAGGCGGCATAGCCGGGATGACCTGTGCCATGAGCCTGGCAGAGCAAGGGTTTGAAGTCTACCTGGTGGAGAAGGACGAGGACCTGGGAGGCATGGCACGAAGGCTCCATTACACCCTGGAAGGGATGGATGTGCAGGCCTACTTGAGTGATCTCATGGACAAGGTCTTCAGGCACCCATTGATACACGTGTATACGGAGGCGGCGATCACGGAAGCGACCGGCTACGTAGGCAACTTCCTGACCAGGGTGAAGTCTGAGAGGGGGATTGCCGAGATAAGACACGGTGCTGTCGTGATAGCCACAGGTGCTGAGGAGTACGGGCCCAGGGAGTACCTTTACGGGGAAGATGAGAGGGTGATGACCCTGCTGGAGCTTGAGGAGAGGATCGCCGGAGGCGATGAGCGGGTGATCAAGGCCCGGAGCGTGGCGATGATCCAGTGCGTGGGGTGCAGGAACGAAGAGAACAACTATTGCAGTCGCGTGTGTTGCAGCCAGGCGGTGAAGAACGCCCTGAAGTTGAAGGAGATGAACCCGGGAGTGGATATCTATGTATTGTACCGGGACATGAGGACCTATGGTTTCAGGGAGGACTATTACCGGGAAGCTTCCGAGAAGGACGTGAAGTTCATCCGCTATGAGCCGGATGACAAGCCCGGGGTGGACACAGTTGAACAGGGCGGTCGAAGTATCTTGAGGCTTACGGTGCATGACCAAGGCCTGGGCCGGAGGTTTGCCATAGATGCTGATATCCTTGCCCTGGCCGCGGCTGTCATCCCTTCAGCAAGAACCGGTGAAGTCTCCAAATTGTTCAAGGTGCCCTTGAACCCGGATGGTTTCTTTCAGGAGGCCCACGTAAAACTGAGACCCGTTGATTTTGCAGCGGAAGGCATCTTCCTTTGCGGCTCAGCCCATTATCCCAAGCATATCCCCGAAACCATCAGCCAGGCCTACGGCGCCGCAGGCCGCGTTGCCACCATCCTTTCGAAGGATTTGATCGTGGCGTCTGGAGCTGTCTGCGACGTGGACGAGGAAGAGTGTATATCATGTGGGGCATGTATCTCGGTTTGTACCTACGGGGCAATAGAGTTCATTGAAACGCCGAGGGGCAGGAAAGCCAGGGTCAATCCCGTGCTCTGTAAGGGGGATGGCGCCTGCAACTCCAGATGTCCGACAGGCGCCATCAGGCTGAAACACTTTACCGATGAGGAACTCTCGTTCCAAATTGACGCCGGGATTCCGCCCTTGTAGGGAGCGGCTAGTGAAGGAACAGGAATACTGGCGGCGACATGGGAGTCAGATGGATGAAGGACAGGCGTGAATTCAAACCAAGGATATTGGGGTTCCTGTGCAACTGGTGTTGTTACGCAGGGGCGGACCTCGCGGGGGTTTCCCGTGTCCAATACCCTCCCCACATGAGGGTAATAAGGGTAATGTGTACCGGGAGGGTAGACCTGTCCTTTATGCTCCAGGCTTTTTCAAACGGGGCAGACGGGGTGTTTGTCGGTGGTTGCTGGCCCGGGGAATGCCATTACGTCACAGAAGGCAACTACCTTGCCATGAGTACGATTCACATATGCAAGAAATTGGTCGAATACATAGGCCTGAGCCCCGAAAGGGTAAGGCTGGAGTGGGTCTCCGCTTCCGAGGGAATCCGTTTTGCAAAACTCGTTGATGATTTTACCCGGAGGCTGAAAGAGTTGGGACCTGTTGGCAAGGGAGAAGGGATAAGCCAAGATAGTCTGAAATCAAGGCTTTTGGCAGTAAGAAACCTTGTTCCTTACATCAAGCTGGTGGAAAGGGAGAGGTTGAGGGTGCGTTTCGATACAGAAGAGGAATATGCAGAGTTTTTCAGCAGTGAAGGGGTGGACAGGTTGTTTCACGAACTGATCGGCGAAGAATTGATAATCAGTCACATGATGTTACTCCTGCGGGAGAGACCTCTTTCAACCGGAGAGATATCCGAGGCTCTGGACCTGGACCCATCTCAGGTATCGAGGTACCTCAGTATTTCGGCGAGGCGGGGTCTGGTGAACTTCGACGAAGGCCGGAAGCGGTTCTCTCCTGCCTGTGCCCCAAGGAAAGGTTAAGATCAATGCCAAGAGCAAGGCAAGGGTATGGGCCATGGACCGGGGAAGAATAGATCAGATTATTGATAAGTACCAGGGCGACCCAGGCTCTCTGATTCAAGTATTGCTGGAGATCCAGAGCGAAGAGCGCTGGCTTCCAGGTGAAGCCCTGGAGAGAGTCAGCAGCAGGCTGGAGGTGCCCCTGACCAGGATACAACATATAGCCACGTTCTACAGGGCCTTCTGTCTCGTCCCCAGGGGGCGTCACGAAGTTCGCCTCTGCATGGGTACAGCGTGCCATGTTCGCGGTGCTCCGAGGGTCCTGGATAGGGTCCAGGAATTGCTTGGAATCAAACCTGGAGAAACGGACGTGGATCTGAGGTTCAGCCTGGATACTGTTAACTGCCTCGGGTGTTGCGCTTTGGGCCCGGTGATGGTGGTTGACGGTGAATATCATGGTAAGATGGCGCCGGACAGGTCAGAAGAGGTCTTGAGAAACTATGACTAGGGAAGGGCGATGGCCAAGATAACTTCACCTGCTCAACTGGAAGAGGTCAGGAACGACATACTGTCAAGGAGGGAACCGAGTAGACCTTGCATTACGCTCTGTTCCGGCACCGCCTGTCATGCTACCGCGAGCGAAAAAGTCGCTGACGCCATCGAGCAGGAGATCGAAAAGCAAGGATTAGAGGGCAAGGTAGATTTCAGAAGGACCGGCTGCCACGGCTTTTGTGAGAAAGGCCCCATTATCGTCATCTATCCCGAGGAGATATGTTATCTCCAGGTAAGGCCCGAAGACATCCCGGAGATCACTTCCCGGACCTTGAAGGCCGGAGAGATCGTGGACCGTCTGCTCTATGCTGACCCAATCACAGGGGAAAAAGTGGTCCATGAATCAGACATTCCCTTTTACAGGAACCAGAGGCGCCTTGTATTCGGCCCAAACAGGAGGATTGATCCCAAGAGTATCGAAGACTATCTAGCCATTGGCGGCTATCGAGCCCTCAGCAGGGCGCTCTTCGAGATGAGGCCGGAGCAGGTCATCAAGGAGGTGCAAGAGGCAAATTTGAGGGGTCGAGGCGGAGCAGGGTTCCCGGCCGGGGTCAAGTGGGAGGCCACTCGAAACGCCCCGGGCGAACCGAAATATGTCATAGTCAACTGCGATGAAGGAGACCCGGGAGCTTACATGGACAGGTCGCTCATGGAAGGAAACCCCCACAGTGTGCTTGAGGGCTTGACCATAGGGGCCTACGCCATCGGCTCCCATGATGGTTATGTTTATGTCCGCCAGGAGTATCCCCTGGCAGTGGAGAACCTGGAAATCGCCATCCGGCGGGCGGAAGATCTGGGACTCCTGGGAAAGGATATCCTGGGTTCAGGTTTCGATTTCAAGGTAAAGGTGCACAGGGGTGCCGGCGCCTTTGTTTGCGGTGAGGAAACCGCCCTGCTCATGTCCCTGGAGGGGAAGGCAGGAGAGCCGAGGGCCAGGCCCCCATATCCTGCCACGAAAGGGCTCTGGGGCAAGCCGACAAACATAAACAACGTGGAGACCTGGGCCAATGTCCCCCTTATCATACGAGATGGGGCTGCCTCCTTTAGCTCCGTCGGCACCGAGGGAAGCAAGGGCACCAAGATATTTTCACTGGTGGGCAAGGTGAACAACACCGGGCTGGTCGAAGTCCCTATGGGCATCACCTTGAGAGATATCGTCTACAAGGTGGGCGGCGGCATTCCCGGGGGCAAGAAGCTCAAGGCGGTGCAGACGGGCGGGCCGTCCGGGGGATGTATCCCTGAAGAACACCTGGATACCAGGGTAGACTTTGACGAGCTGAGCAAGGTGGGTGCGATAATGGGGTCGGGCGGGATGATTGTCATGGATGAAGATACCTGCATGGTGGATGTCGCCACCTACTTCCTTCACTTCCTCAGTGATGAGTCCTGCGGCAAGTGCTCCCCGTGCCGGGAGGGCATCAGGCAGATGCTCAAGATCTTGACCAATATCAGAAAGGGAAAGGGGAGAGAGGGTGACATTGAACTCCTCGAGGAACTATCCGGGGCGACCGGGGATGCTTCCCTTTGTGCCCTGGGCAGGACCGCTCCCAACCCGGTCCTGAGCACCATACGCTATTTCAGGGATGAGTACGAGGCCCACATCAGGGATAAGAGGTGCCCGGCTTTTGTCTGCAAGGATCTGATCTCCTATTATATCGATCCCGGCAGGTGCCAGGCCTGTATGATCTGCCTCAGGAAATGCCCTTCCGAGGCGATTTCAGGCGGCAAGAACCTGATCCATGTGATCGACCAGGAGAAGTGCACAAAGTGCGGGACCTGCCTTGAGGTTTGTCCCTCCCGGTTTGGTGCGGTAACAAGGCTCTCCGGGGAGCCTGTTCCACCTGCAATCCCCGAAGCTCAGAGAGCCATAGACAGAGAGAGCAAGAAGAGATGAAGGAAGTTCTCCTTAACATTGACGGAACAGAGGTCAAGGCAAAAGAGGGGATGACCGTCTTGGAGGCAGCACGGGACGCAGGATTCAAAATCCCGACCCTGTGTCATCACGAGAAATTACAGCCTTATGGTGCCTGCCGAATATGTGTGGTGGAGGTGGAGATCCGCGGACGAACAGGATTGGTCGCTGCGTGCCTCTACCCCGTTGAGCCCGGCCTTACGGTCAAAACCAGGTCCGAGAAAGTAGACAGGACCCGCAAGGTGCTCCTGGAGCTTATGCTGGCCCATGCCCCGGATGCCCCGGTGCTCCAGGATCTGGCACGGGAATACGGGGCAGACAGAGAGCGGTATGAAAAGGAGTCCTCTTTCTGTATCCTGTGCGGGCTGTGTGTGAGGTACTGTGAAGAGGTCAAGAAAAAGAACGCTGTCGGGTTTATTGACAGGGGATCGAGACGAGAGATCAGTTTCGTCCCTGAGATAGCCTCCCGGGAGTGCTGGAAGTGCAAGGAATGCTTTCCCCTTTGCCCCACAGAGGCATTGCAGGCGGCCTACCTTTTGACCAAGGCCCTGGCCTTCCCCCCGGGGTTCCGGTGAAACCGGACTGGAGAAATAGCCAACGACTTGTATCCTTCCACGTGTATCAATATCCCGGGACGTTAATTTGAAAATAACATCGAAGGCCGAATACGGGATTTCGTTTTATCTGCCGATTAAGTGCGACCATGATGTAGACAGGCTGCGCAGGGTTAAGGCAAAGCAGGTCAAAGGCATATGCCACAAGAGGCAGACTGAAGTTGGGGAAATAGAGTTTTGCAAATTTCCCTCAAAGTTCAAGTTTTGGCAATGAATATTGCCCTTGAATTATTACTTGACCATGACACTTGCGAAATCCGGGTTCAAAGTCTAACCAACGATTCAAGCCCCAATTCTCTTAGGGTCAGAAGATAAGGCCTGCCGCTTTTCAGATCCCACCCCATAGACGCAAAATAGCTCGCTTTTACGGCATCGAAATCCACAATCTGACCCGCGGCAGGTCCCACATTCAGGGGCCGCAGAAATCTTTTCGGCAGCTTGAAATCTTTGGGTTTCAGGCCCTCGCGCACATTGAAGGCCTGCCGAAGGGTGGCAATCCTTTTACCGGCTTTGATCGCCTCAGCGGCGTCCATATCCCATCCTGTCACAGCAGCGATGTATTCCACCACGGGTACGGTGCTCCCAAGCAGAAAGAGTGAACACATGCCTGCTGAGCTGAAGAATTGCAGGTAAGGGACGCCAATGGACATCAGGGTACCCTTGCTATCGTAATCGGCGTACATTTCAAGTTGGGGGCCGGAAAGGATTGGATCCGCGCCGAGGGCTCCGCCTTTTTCAAGGGTTGTACTCCCGCAGGAGTCCATATGTCTTCCCGGGTTGGCGTCTGCATAATATACCGTGCCTTGAACGGGTGAAATCCGGGGATCATGATAGGGCAGCCCCTGCCCCCGGATTGTCATCGCGTATTCTTCAGCCCCTTTTCCGATTTTTTCGGCCGCTGCCTTCGAGCCGTCTGCTAAAGAGGCGCCAAACCCTTCTCTTTTGGCAATTTGTTCCGTAAGGGCGACGATGCTTTCTCCGTTGCCCCAAGCAAGGTCAAGTCCACCCGTATCTTTTTCCGTAATAAGACCCTTATCCCAGCACTCCATGGCAAAAGCGATGGCGTTGCCAACACCGATGGTATCGATCCCGTAAAGGTTGCATATCTCGTTTGCCTTGATGACGACTTCAATATCATCGTTGAAACAGTTGCCTCCGAAGGCCGCCAATGTTTCGTATTCCGGTCGGTGGATCTCACCAGCGGTGGCATAACTGCCTGCATCGACCTTGATCAATGCACCACAGCGCAGGGTACATGAATGGCAGCCGTATCTTTTGATCTTGTATGGATCCATATGGCCCGAGTCCAGTTTCTCGCAGGTCGGCATGGCATCGGTGCCGGCCTCCGACCAGTTCTTTACCGGGCTGTCGCCAATGCTGACCAGCATGCTGGTCCCAAAGCCGGTACCGAAGGCGCCCAGCGCCTTATTAAAAGGGCTTTCCTTAAAGGTTTCAAAAAATGCCTTTTTAACCGCTTCAAGTTCTTCCGCTCTGGCCACGGTAACATCACCAGTACCCCTGACGGCAACAGCCTTGAGGCGTTTTGAACCCATCACAGCACCGACACCGGACCTGGCGGCGATGCGGCCGTTGTCATTTACAATACCCGACAACAGCGACAGGTTTTCACCGGAAGGGCCGATACAGGCGATCCTGGCATCCTCTTCGCCAAGATCCTTCTTAATCATGATTTCAGTATCCCGGGTATTTTTCCCCCAAACACGGGAGGCGTCTTTCAGTTCAGCTTTCCCGTTGATGATGGACAGAACCACCGGTCTTTCGGAAATACCGCTTAAGAAGATTGCATCGTAGCCCGCATATTTCAGCTCAGGTCCCCAGTATCCCCCGGAATTGGCATCCGCCCAGGCACCTGTGAGGGGTGACTTGGTTACCACCGTATACCTCCCGCTGCCCGGGGTCGACGTTCCGGTGAGGGGCCCGGTTACAAATCCCAGCACATTATCCGGGCCCAGGGGGTCCGCGCCGGGTTTAATTTTTTCATAGAGGATTCTGGCACCCAAGCCTGTTCCGCCGATATACTCCCTGTAGATTTGATCCGATGGCGTTTCTTCCTTAATCTCTCCAGATGTCAAATCTACAAACAGTATCTTGCCGGTATATCCGTATTGCATGTCTTCCTCCTGTTTACGATGATTGTTTTTCTACCAGTCTAAGATAGGTTTTTTCCATTTTTATCATTTCATCGAC
>JAFDIC010000111.1 GCA_019308525.1 Deltaproteobacteria bacterium | reverse complement strand
TATCTGGTTTCATGCTTCATATCTCCTTTTTCCAAGATGTCACCGATGGAGACAACCTACAACGATTATTCCTTGGGGTCAAGCAGCGAGGTCAAATCTCCAGGACGAGATAAACAGGCCCCTTTTTAGTTTTTGACAAAGTTAAGCGTCCTGGTTATAAAAACTTAAATGGACCGGGAAGGATAACTCTGTGTCAATGTATGCTTCCGGTCCGGAGCCCCAATAGTTCCCTGAGGCTGAGGCGAAGGGCCAGTGTGCCTGGGTGGCGGAACTGGTAGACGCAAGGGACTTAAAATCCCTTGGGGCTATGCCCCGTGCGGGTTCGATTCCCGCCCCAGGCACCACAGCGCTCACACCGGCCATCTTTACTCCAACTCGACCTTGTTATTCGATAGGCCAGCTACGGGAGAAAAGGGAAAGAAATGAAAGCGGATGAAAGAGAAAATGCTGAAAAGATTCGCCGCGCTGCACTGGATTTGCTGGAGGAGCCGGGAATTCAACTGGACCATGATGAAATCTGCCGGTTCAAGCTCGGTTCGCGCACGCAGTGTCTGACTATCCAGTTGTAATTGCCGAAGTCCAGAATCAGCAGCCGCTTGAATCCGTGGCGGGACAGGACCGATGCCAGGTCGTTGAGAATGTTCCACAGGGTCTGTTGGTGCAAGGGGATGGCACCGGAACCCCCAGGGTTTCCATGGCGGTGGCAAAGGTGGGGCTGAAATGGCTAATTCGATAGAATCTTACTGAGAAGAATGGTAGAATATTATTTTTATTGGGCAAGTATTAAGGGTTCCTGCGTGAGATCATAGGGCCCCGGGTGAAATGGCCCGAGAACCGCAAAAGCGCGCACGGATGGTGACGGAGTTGGGGAATGGAGCCTCAAAGGGACGTTAGAAAGAAAGGGTTGGAAAAGATAACCCAACCCCTTGGTATTACAGTGGTGGGCGATGCGGGACTCGAACCCACGGCCTTTGGTTCCGGAGACCAACGCTCTATCCAACTGAGCTAATCGCCCTTTTTCGGTCATTCTAGAGCTTTTTGCAAAAGTGGTCAACAAGGATTTATCTGCTTAGACAGGATTATGAAAAAGCGCGGTTTGTAAACTTAGATTATTTCTTTGATTTGTTTTTTAACTAGTTAATGTTAATTAAGCACAAAATGAAAAAATCTTGACAGAAACATCCAACTATGCTAGGAATAGCACAAATAGGTTGAATTGAAGGCTTTGACAGGTTCTATCCATGAGGAGACCGGGTCTGAGTCGGCCTTCGGGGGGAAATGAGTCAAAACGAGTGACGGAGTGGCAGGGAATTCAGGCGCGACCCGAAGGGGCTTTCAGATATCGAGACGCGGTCACGGTGGTGGGCAAAAATCTATTATTTAGGGGATCCCGATGGAAGAAAGAGAGGATCAGAAGAAGAAGGAGATAACCGAAGAAGACTTGATAGACTTTGAGCTGGATGAGCTTGACCTCGAGGCCGGGGGCGGAGATAAGGCTGGGGATGTGGATGAGGAAATCGTGGAGCTTGTAGACCTGGTGGAAGAGGGGGGAAAGAAGAGGGAAGAAATCCAGGAAGACACCGAGATATTGGAGGGCGAAGAAACACCCGCCGAACCCGAAGGGGAGATAAAATTTGCTACAGACGAACTATCTGATCTTGCCGCGGATGAGGGAGAAGAAAAGAGAGTAGAGGAGAAGTCATCGGACCTGGGACTGTCTGACTTGTCTCTTTCGGACCTGGCCCTGGAGGAAGAAGCCGGGGGGGAGTTGGACGTATTGGAGGATTCTGAGCTGGATCTTGAGAAGCTGCTGGACGATGAGTCCGGGGAGACTATTGGTCTGAGTGTCGGTGAGGAGGAGGCGGAACAAGCGGCCGAGCATGCCCGGGAGAGAGTAGTTACTGAAAGACAACTTGAAAGCATGCTCGAGGAGGCACCCACAGAACTCGTAGACTTGAAGCTGGAGGAAGCTGCAAAGACGGAGGAAGGTCAAGTCGAACCGGGAGAAGCCGAACAGGCTTCAGGAGAAGTGGCCCAGGTTTCAGAAGACACAGCCACGGGCAAGCGTGCCGAAGCCGAATTCTCGGAAGAGGTTGAGCTGGAGGAGATAGAAGAGGTTGTGAGGGAAGAGATAAAAGTCAGCGAAGCGATTCCGGCGATCGGGAAGGCTGCGACTCTTGAGGAAGTTCCAAGAGAAGGTGTTGCGGAAGGGGACGTAGCACCGGCAATAACAGAGGAAAGGATTGAAGAAATAGTGACAAGGGTGGTCACCGAGGTGTTGGAGCGAGTGACAAGGGAGACTATGGCCGAGGTGGCAGAGAGGGTGATCAAAGAGGCGATTGATGCCCTGAAAGGGAGCATTGAGTCCTCAGAAGGTTGAGGCCCGGACCAAGAGAAAAGCCTTTAATTTTGTCCAAAACTGTGCTTATGTAAGGGGTTGCCCCTGTGCAACCCCTTTTCAATTTGCTGGTGCATGGTGTCCTGATACCTGCCTGACGGAAAAGGGAGCCCTGTGTGAGCGAATAACGATGCGGGAGAACTAGTACATGGAGAAGCAGACCCTGGCCAAAGCTTTTGAGCCGAAACATGTTGAAGAGCGGTGGTATCAGTACTGGGAGAGAAACGGTCTTTTCAAGCCGGACCTTGATTCAGGCAAGGAGCCCTTCTGTATTGTAATTCCGCCCCCAAACGTAACCGGATCCCTTCACATGGGACATGCCCTCAACAACACACTCCAGGACATACTTTGCAGATACAAAAGGATGAAAGGCCATAATGTCTTATGGCAGCCGGGGACTGACCATGCCGGCATTGCTACCCAGAACGTGGTTGAAAAGGACCTGGCTGCCAGAGGAACAGATCGCCACAAGATCGGACGTGACAAGTTCATCGAGCTGGTCTGGGAATGGCGCGAAAAGTACGGGGGAATGATTATCAAACAGCTGAAGCGGCTTGGAAGTTCCTGTGATTGGAGCAGGGAACGCTTTACCATGGACGAGGGTCTTTCAAGGGCTGTGAGAAAGGTTTTTGTGCAGCTATATGAAGAGGGTCTTGTTTACCGCGGAGACTATATCATAAACTGGTGCCCGAGATGTCAGACCGCATTAGCTGACCTGGAGGTGGAACATGAGGAGAGGGAGGGCGCCCTGTATTACATACGCTATCCCTTTGAAAAGACAGGCGGTCATCTAACAGTGGCCACAACGAGGCCTGAGACCCTTCTGGGTGATACGGCTGTGGCGGTAAATCCGGGGGACCAAAGGTACGAAAACCTTTCCGGGACTTATGTGCTCGTCCCCGTTCTGAACAGGCCGATACCAATAATATTTGACAGGTATGTGGACAAGGAATTTGGTACGGGTGCTCTGAAAATAACGCCCGCCCATGATCCCAACGACTTTGAGATCGGGAACGCTCACAACCTGGAAAGGATAAAGGTCATTGATGAAGAGGGTCGTATGAGCGATCTTGCCGGCCCTTACAGGGGGATGGACAGGTTTGAGTGCAGGGAGAAGATCCTTGAAGACCTGGAGAACTTGGGCCTGCTGGAAAAGACAGAACCTTACCGGCACGCCGTCGGGCACTGTTACAGATGCAGGACGATGATTGAGCCGCTTCTTTCAAAGCAATGGTTC
Organism: Deltaproteobacteria bacterium; assembly: GCA_019308525.1. The sequence continues at coordinate 6,459 of JAFDIC010000111.1, read as the reverse complement.
GTGAAGGTGGGGCCCCTGGCGGAAAAGGCCATTGATGCAGTGGCCGAGGGTAGGACAAGAATTATACCTTCCAACTGGGAGTCAGTATATTTCGAGTGGATGCGCAATATCAAAGATTGGTGCGTTTCCAGGCAGATATGGTGGGGACACAGGATCCCTGCTTGGTATTGCGACAAGTGCGGGGAAGTAGCTGTAAGTATGGATGAGCCTAAGACCTGCCGATCTTGCGGGAACGAGGCCCTCTCGCAAGAAACGGACGTCCTGGACACATGGTTCAGCTCGGCCCTATGGCCCTTTTCGACCCTGGGATGGCCTGATGACACAAAGGAACTCAGGACCTTCTACCCCACATCGGTACTGGTCACGGGGTTCGATATCCTGTTTTTCTGGGTTGCCAGGATGATGATGATGGGGATCCATTTCATGGGCGATGTCCCCTTTTTGGACGTCTATATTCATGCCCTGGTACGAGATGCAGAGGGTAAGAAGATGAGTAAATCCAGGGGTAATGTGATTGATCCCCTGGAGGTAATGGACAAGTTCGGCACGGACGCATTCCGCTTCACTCTTGCGGCCCTTGCGGCCCAGGGCAGGGACATTAGATTGTCAGAGGAAAGGATCGAGGGGTACAGGCACTTTGTAAACAAGGTCTGGAATTCCGCCCGCCTCGTGCTTATGAACGTGGAAGATGAAGAAGAGTTGGTTTCAGAAGAGACGAGGTACGGCCTGCCCGAGAGATGGATCCTTACGAGACTGGGGCAGGTAAGTGAGGGCATGAGCAAGGCCCTTGACGAATACCGCTTCAATGACGCTGCAAATACCTGTTACCAATTCATTTGGCACGAATTCTGCGATTGGTATCTGGAGATGGTCAAGCCGGGGTTGTACGCCGAAGACGCAGGCCAAAAGAACTCCACGAAGCATGTCCTTAAGAAGACGCTGGCCGCAATTCTTCGGCTTGCGCATCCTTTCTTGCCATTTGTGACGGAAGAGATTTGGCAAAGGCTCCCGTGGACACAGGGAAGCATCATGGTGGCGCCCTTTCCGGATCGAACGGAGTTCACGGTGGAGGAGAAGGCAATTGCCCAGATGGATTCCCTTATGGGCCTGGTGGCAGGGGTGCGAAACATAAGGGGCGAGATGAACATATCTCCGGCCAAAAAGGTGAATATTATTGTTGAGGTGCCTGTTGAAGAGGAAAGGGACTTCATCGCTGCCAGCAGAATTTTGGTGCAGACTCTGGCCAGGGTTGATCGGATGGATGTGGTCGAAAGGACGTCCAAGCCCGAGACTTCGGCTACAGCGGTATTCGGTCAAAACCAGGTGCATGTCCTCTTGAAGGGGTTGCTCGATTTTGAAGAGGAGGAAAATCGGCTCCGAAAGCAGATCATGACCTTGAACAAAGAGCTTGAAGCCGCAAAAAGAAAACTATCCAACACGCAGTTCCTTGAAAAGGCTCCTCCGAAAATCGTGGAAAAGGTCCGCAGCCGTCTGGAGGAAACCAACGCTAAGCTGGAAAAACTGGGAAAAAGCTTAAGACTTATCGAGTCCGTCAGACCTTAGGGTGCTCAAAATGCAAGCGAAACCCTATGCAATAGAAATAGTGGATCTAAGTTTCTCTTACGATGGTGTGGAGGTGCTCAGGGATGTGAACCTGAAACTGGACCGGGGTGAATTCCTGGGGATCATCGGACCGAACGGGGGCGGGAAGACCACACTGTTGAAACTCATGGTCGGGCTTCTCAAACCCGGCAGGGGGCGTATCAGGATACTCGGGCGGCCCCCCAGGGATGCCAGGCGCAAGATCGGCTACGTTCCGCAAGACCTTAGTTTCAACCTTGGCTTTCCGGTTTCTGTGATGGATGTGGCTCTCATGGGTAGGATAGGCATTGTTCCTCTTGGCAGGAAATATACGAGGAATGATCGGGAAAAGGTCAGCTACCTTCTGAAAGAAGTGGGGATGTGGGAATACCGGTCCTGGCCCATAGGTAAGCTGTCGGTGGGGCAAAGACAGCGTGTATTCATTGCACGCGCCCTGGCCGGGGAGCCAGAGATATTGTTATTGGATGAGCCCACCGCCAGTGTGGATCCCGAATTTCAGACAAGCCTCTACGATTTCCTGCACGAACTCAACAAGACGGTCACCATCGTGGTCGTCACCCATGATATCGGCGTGATATCCAGTCACATGAAGTCCATAGCCTGTGTCAACAAATACCTTGTATTCCACGAAGGTGGAAAGATAACACAGGAGATGATTGACTTCGCCTATCAATGCCCTGTTGACCTCATTGCCCATGGTCTTCCCCACAGGGTCTTCCCCGCACACGAGGAGAGATAAGGTGTGGGATATACTGCACCTGGAATTCATGAGGAACGCACTGATAGCAGGAATCCTCGTCAGTATTATCTGTGGTATTATCGGCACCCTTGTGGTCGTCAACAGGATCGTGTTCATATCCGGAGGTATCGCCCATGCCGCCTTTGGTGGCATCGGGCTGGCTTTCTTCGTAAATATCCCCCCCCTGGCAGGAGCCGCTGTCTTTTCTCTCATTGTCTCGATGATCATGGCCGCGGCCAGTTTCAAAAGAAGGGAAAGGGCGGACACGATAATAGGGGTCCTGTGGGCCATTGGAATGGCTGTTGGTGTTCTCCTCGCAGATCTTACTCCCGGGTACAATGCGGATCTCATGAGCTATCTCTTCGGCAGCATTCTCTCCGTACCCCTTACGGATGTATTTTTTATGGTAGGACTCGGGGTCCTGGTGTTGATTGTCGTTACGCTGTTTTACAAGGAACTGCTGGCTATGTCCTATGACGAGGAGTTTTCTTTTGTCGTGGGTGTGCCAGTGAAGGCCCTCTATTTTCTTCTCATAGGTTTGGTCTCCCTTTCGATTGTACTGGTTATTCGGGTCGTGGGGCTTATTCTTGTAATCGCCCTCCTGACAATACCTCCCTACATCTCTGAGAGACATACCAGGTCCCTCGGCAGGATGATGATTCTTGCCTCCGGACTGAGCATGCTATTCACTCTGACCGGTATATGGTTTTCCTACCTCTTTGATCTCACCTCGGGAGCGACCATTATCCTCGTGGCAGGGGTCGCGTTTTTTATCTCCCTGCTGATTGACTCCTTGAAGGCCAGAATGAAGCAGGGCGTTACACGGGGTTGATTGGCGCCTGGAGTCTGTATCGGCATTACTCGCGGCAGTCTGAGTGAAAGAAATCCGTGGCGAATAGAGGTAGCGTAAAGGAAGAACGATGCAGCTGCGGGGTATAGTACTTGAGTCCTTTAAGTTCACGTGCCCGCTTCAGATCTATATCCGAAACAGGGTCTCTGGACAAGGAGCAGAAATAGAAACCTATGAGGCCGCTGGGATAGGTGGGGACCATGGTGATGTAGTAACCGAGCTTAGGGAATATGTCCCTTGCAAAGGAGTATACCCCCCTTATCACATGGGGATGGAGGTAAATGGATTCACATTGCGTTACGGCGATTCCGTGATCGAGAAGAGCTTCTTTCATGTCTTCGTAAAAATCTCTTTGGAAGAGGATCTTTCCCGGGCCGAGGGGATCGGTGGAGTCCACGATGATGATGTCATAGGAAGCGGGAGACTTCTTCACATATTTGGCCCCGTCTTCGTAGAAGACCTTGACTCTCGCGTCATCAAAGGATGATGCAAGGGAAGGCAGGTATTTTCGGCAGGCGGCAACAACCTCTTCGTCTATCTCACATACGTGAACTTCTTCGACTTCAGGATGCTTCACTATTTCACGGACAGTGCCCCCGTCTCCTCCTCCGATGACCAGGACTTTTCTTGGGTTTGGATGCACCAGGAGGGGCACATGAACTATCATTTCATGATAGGCGAACTCATCGTACTCGGTTAGCATGGTAATACCGTCAATGGCCAGCAATCTGCCCAGTTTTTCTGTTTCCATTATTACTATTTCCTGGAATTTTGACCTTGAGTGGTAAAGGACGTTCTTGATCTTTATGTGCAGGCTGCAACCATGTCCAAACTCGATACTGTCCTGAAACCACAGTTCCGTGACCTGATCCTTTTCAGGGTCAAAATCCACCAAAGAAATATCCTTTCCCCCTTCTTCCTTCATAGCATTATCCTCGTTGAACTAAGGTTTCGCGCTCATCTGGCAGACGAAATTATTGCCGCCTTCCAGGGATCTGACGCGTATCAGAGAAAGGCACACCATATCAAATCAAGAATACCCCGGGCAATCAGCGCCTCTTGGAATATAGGGAAAGTTTCTCCGGAGGTCAACAGGAAATATGGGCTGGATTTGCCTTCCGGTATTGCTCGAGAATGATTGTTATTTGCAGGAGCAAGATCCCATGGTGAGAAAAGCCCCTTATTGTGGACAATTCAAATCCCTATTCCATTTGATGTTGACTATTAGGCAAGATTTTGGTTTCATAGGATACTTTCTGGATTATTTTCTCATCGTTAACTAGTGCCCATCCATAAATCAATCTTGGGCGCTGGGCAGTTTCCAATTCAGAAATGAGCAGTTTTTTATGAGATCAAGGAAATCAAGGAATTACGCGGAGGCATACTGTAGTATGCCGCACAAATAATTCCGCAGATTGACGCAGAGATCGTGAAAAAGGGCCATTTGTGGATGGAAACTAACTAGGTGGAGACTGCTCTCCCAAGGGAGGTTACTGGCATTCATGGCAAGACACAAGAAAATCGAGCGACGAAGAGAACTCGAACGGAGAAGGAGGAGGAGGCTCAAACGTTTGAAGCAGAGGGCGAAGGAAAGATTGGCACAGCGGACCTCCGAGGCCAAATAGTCGCCCATTAGGAGATATGTAGTGGACAGAAGCTTTGCGCAGTATTGAGATAAGGAAAACCGGAAAATGGCATCCAAGACCAAGAAAACCAGACGTATCAGGGACAGGAAGAAAAGACCCAACAAGGTCAATCTTAAAGCTGATATGAAACGGATCAAGAAAAATACGGAGCTCTTAAGAGAACTTTCTGAAAAGGATCAGGCCTAGGAGAGACATCCAACCTTTGCCGCACTGTTGCCCCATGCATCAGGAGTCCCACATAACCGGGCTACTATCCAAGGGGTCTGTAACTATACGACTGATGGAATCCATTTCCTGTAAGTCGGCCTCCGGCAAAACCACATCCCCTGCCTTTGCGTTCTCGAGTACCTGTTGAGGATTCCGGGCCCCGGCGATGGCGCAGGTGCCGGGATGGGAGATGACCCAGGATAATGCCAGTTGAGCCAGGGTCAGTCCGTTCCTTTCCGCGATCGGCCTGAGCCTTTCGATTGCATCCAGTGCCCTTCTCATATTCTCGGCCCTGAACAACTTGTTTTTTGACCTGTTGTCTCCAGGCGGTAACTTTAGATCCTTTCCGAACTTCCCGGTCAACAGCCCTTGCGCCAGGGGAGAGTAAGCCAATATGGTTATGCCATTCTCAATGCAATAGGGTAGGAGCTCCCGCTCGGCATGCCGCCAGAACAGGGAATAGGGGGGTTGAAGACAATCAATTGTTCCAAACCTGGATGCCTCCTCAATCTGAGCGCGGGAAAAGTTGGACACCCCTATGGCCTTAATCTTACCTTTCGCCTTCAGGTCATTCATTGCCTCCATGGTTTCGCCGATTGGTACCTTTTTGCTGCCCCATGAGCCGGCCGGCCAATGTATCTGGTAGATGTCTATGTAATCAGTCTTCAGGTTCTTGCATGACCTGTCACAGGCCGCCATCACCTGGCCATACTCCAGGTGATTCTGCGAGACCTTTGTAGCAAAAATCACCTTTTCTCTTACATGTGCCAGGGATTCTCCCAGGAGTCTTTCACTATGCCCGTTTCCGTATCCCTCGGCCGTATCAAAGGTGGTGATGCCCGCCTTGAAGGCGCACCGGATCGCATCACGAGACTCTGAATCACTGACTCCGGGCCACATGGCCTTTCCAGCCTGCCAGGTGCCCATGATGATAGTCGTTACGTGGATGGGGGATTTTCCGAGGCGGCGCTTTTTCATTCTATCCACTCCCTGAGATGGCGAGATCAAGACACCTGATTTCTCTTTCCCTCTGAGCGACCTTGTCTTCCAGCTCCTCTATGGCCAAGATCTGGTGGGGCCTGACTGAATGGGCGGGGAGCGCCTCTTCCCTTTCCCGGAGTTCCTCCTTGAGAGTGATGAGCCCTTGTTCCTTCTCCTCTTTCAGGGTTCTCAGCTCCCTCTCTGCCCTGCGAACCTCCTCCACGAGCCTTTTCACCTTTGTGAGGTCCTTTTGGAAGCGGACGGGCTTACCTGTCTCATCCTGCCTGTTCGTCAGGGTGCAACTGTCGACGCCCGCCGGGGTAGCTTTCATTATGGCCTCATAGACGTTTTCTGGGGATATCCCCCCGGCCAGGATTACGGGTATGGTGCTGGAGAAGACAATTTCCCTGGCCCTGTCCCAATCGGGCGCCGTG
>JAFDIC010000110.1 GCA_019308525.1 Deltaproteobacteria bacterium | reverse complement strand
AGAGGACCAGGAAGCAGTACTTCGCATATCCCTGGAAGAAGCTTACAGGGGCGGGACAAAAGCTATTACCCTTCAATCCCAAAGGCTGGGGCCTGACGGCCGGATCACTACAGAGCAGAAACGATACGAGGTAAAGATTCCCCCCGGAGTCATCCCAGGGCAGAAGATACGGCTTGCAGGTCAGGGAGGAGAAGGGTTTGGAGGAGGTCCCAGGGGCGATCTCTATCTCAAGGTTGAAATCGATCCTCACCCAAGGTTTCGGGTGGAAGGGAGGGACCTTTACATGGATCTCCCGGTAACACCCTGGGAAGCGGCCCTGGGGGCCAAAGTGAGGACAAAGACCCTGGGAGAGGAAGTCACGATCACAATACCCCCTGGCACCCAGAGCGGTCAGAAGCTCAGGCTCAAGGGCAAGGGAATGCCTAACCCGAGGGGCATGAGCGGCGACCTGTACGCGGTCGTGCAGATCAAGGTGCCGAAGCGGCTTTCCCACAGGGAGAAGGAAATGTTCCGGGAATTGTCCAGGATATCTTCCTTCAACCCCAGGGGCGGCTCTTGATCGCCGGGTGATTCGTTTTACACAGATGGAGTGCTATCCATGGAGCGAAAAGAATACTTTCCTGTTCGAATGGATACCATAGCCAGATGGTCCGTGTGTCTGAGGGTAGGAGATATGGCCGCCCTGTGCGGCATTCACCCGGAGCTGGTACATCGGTTCGTCCGGCTGGGGCTCCTGGACCCCATCGGCCGTGACAGTGCCGGGGGGGACTGGCTGTTTTCCAGGGAGGCCGTACCCATTGTCAAAAAGATCTTGAGACTTCGCAATGAGCTGGGGATCAACTATGCGGGAATAGGCGTTGTCTTGGAGTTGCTGGAAAGGATCGAGTACCTCGAAGGCAGAATCCGCGAACTGGAAAGCATGGTTACCATGGAGACCTGACGCGTTCGTAGGAATTGGGACCCCTGGCTTTTTATGAAACAATAACACCTAAAGCATTTAGAGAAATGACCAATCTCTCAAGGAGGTAGAAGCATGGATTTGAATAAATTCACCATAAAATCACAGGAGGCTCTCCAGGCCGCCCAGACCAAGGCTATTCGCTATGGCCACCAGGAAGTGGACGGAGAGCACCTTTTACTGGCCCTGGTCGAGCAACCCGAAGGGCTCATACCCAAGCTGTTGCAAAGGATGGAGATATCACCTGAATCGGTGAAAGAACGCCTGGAGCAGGAACTGGACAAGAAGCCCAGGGTCAGCGGGCCGGGTCTTGAACCCGGCAAGGTCTACATAACCCAGAGGATGAACAAGCTCCTCGTCAAGGCCCAGGAGGAGGCGGAAAAACTAAAGGACGAATACGTTTCCGTGGAGCACTTGTTCCTGGCCTTCATTGAGGAGGGCGGGAGCACACCTGCGGGCAGGATCCTCCAGGAGTTCAATATCACCCGGGAGTTGCTGCTCAAGACCCTCACTTCGGTGAGAGGACATCAAAGGGTTACGAGTGCCGATCCCGAGGGGACCTATGAGGCCCTTCAGAAGTATGGAAGAGACCTCGTCCAGGAGGCGAGATCCGGGAAACTGGATCCGGTGATCGGTAGGGACACTGAGATTCGCCGTGTCATCAGGGTGCTGAGCCGTAAGACAAAGAACAACCCGGTTCTGATAGGGGATCCGGGTGTCGGAAAAACAGCGATCGTGGAAGGTCTGGCACACCGCATTGTCCGGGGAGATGTCCCTGAGGGGCTCAAGGATAAGACAATCTTTGCCCTGGACATGGGATCACTCGTGGCCGGCGCCAAGTACAGGGGTGAGTTTGAAGAACGGCTCAAGGCGGTCTTGCAGGAAATAAAGGAGTCCGAGGGAAACATCATCCTTTTCATCGACGAACTCCACACCATAGTCGGCGCGGGAAAGGCGGAAGGCGCCATTGATGCGGGAAACATGCTCAAGCCGATGCTAGCGAGGGGAGAACTCCACTGTATCGGAGCCACGACCCTCGATGAATACAGGAAATACATTGAAAAGGATGCAGCCCTTGAACGACGCTTCCAGCCCGTGCTGGTGGAAGAGCCCAGCGTCGAGGATACCATCTCAATCCTCAGGGGCCTGAAGGAGAGGTATGAAATCCACCATGGGGTAAAAATACAGGACAACGCGCTTGTGGCGGCCGCAGTCCTTTCAAACCGGTATATTTCAGACCGGTTTCTGCCTGACAAGGCAATAGACCTGGTGGACGAGGCCTGCGCCATGATACGCACGGAGATTGACTCCATGCCTGCGGAGATAGACGAGGTTTCGCGCAGGGTCATGCAACTGGAAATTGAGGAGGCAGCACTAAAGAAGGAGCGCGACAAGGCCAGCAAGGAAAGGCTCAAGGCGCTTCAGAAGGAACTGGCGGAACTGAGATCAAAGGTGGACGTGATGCGCGCCCAGTGGGAGGAGGAAAAGAAGGCCATCAAGAAGGTCCAGGCCTTGAGGGAAGAAATCGAGAAGGTACGTCACGAGATCGAGATTGCGGAGCGCAATTATGACCTGAACCGTGCCGCTGAGTTGAAGCACGGCCGCCTTCCAGAGCTGGAGCGCCAATTACAGGCAGAGGAAGAGGTGCTGAACCGAAGGCAGGGGAGCGAGCGCCTATTGCGGGAAGAGGTCACCGAGGAGGAGATCGCCGAGATCGTGTCCAAGTGGACCGGCATACCTGTTACCAGGTTGATGGAAGGGGAAAGGGAAAAGATCCTTCGCCTGGATGAAGTCTTGCACCGCAGGGTGGTGGGACAGCACGAGGCCGTTAAACTGGTGGCTGATGCCGTCATAAGGGCCCGCTCGGGGATAAAGGACCCGAGAAGACCCATAGGCACTTTTATATTCCTTGGGCCTACAGGAGTGGGAAAGACCGAGCTTGCCAAGACCCTTGCTGAAGCCCTTTTTGATTCAGAGGACAACATGATTCGCATCGACATGAGCGAATACATGGAAAAACACACTGTTTCGAGACTCATCGGCGCTCCTCCCGGATACGTGGGCTTTGAAGAAGGGGGACAGCTAACCGAGGCGGTTCGACGCAAGCCTTACTCTGTCATACTCTTTGACGAAATAGAGAAGGCCCATCATGATGTGTTCAATGTCCTCCTCCAAATCTTCGACGATGGCCGCCTGACGGACGGACATGGCAGAACCGTGGATTTCAAGAACACGGTGATCATTATGACCAGCAATATTGGTTCCCACTACCTCTTGGACGGCGTGACAGACCGGGGCGAGATCAAGGAATCAGCCAAGGAACAAGTAATGCGTGAGTTGAGACAGAACTTCCGTCCGGAATTTCTCAACAGGGTGGATGATATTGTCATGTTCAAACCCTTGACCCTCGAAGAAGTGGAGCAAATCGTCGAACTCCTGACAAGAGATCTCACCCGGAGGCTGGAAGACCGCAGGATCAGGGTGGAGATTACTGAAGAGGCCCGCAAGTTTATCGCCAAGAAGGGCTACGATCCCGTATTCGGTGCTCGTCCACTCCGCCGTTATATCCAGAGAGAGCTGGAGACACGCATCGGTCGTGCCCTCATTCAGGGAGATGTTCTCGAGGGTGCTACCGTAAAGGTGGATGCGAAGGACGGGGAACTGGTGGTCACCCATATAAATCCCGACGAAGGAGTCGCAACTGATCAGGAAGCCGAAGAGACGCTCCAGGAAGGAACCGTAGCAGTATGATTGTGTGTGAACCAAACCACGAGGTATCGGCCAGGGGTATGTCATGGGCAAAAGTCACATTGACCGACCAATGAATGGCACGAAGCACGTTGAGGGGGCCCCATGGGAGGCGGCCTTGAAGGGAGATCGTAGTGCGTTCAACCGGTTGGCAGAGCCTTACCTTGATGACCTCAAACGCTTTGCAGAGAGGGAGATTCGATACCATCAATACCTGGGGCACTTTCCGGAAGACGATCTCAAACCCGAGGACCTGGTTGGTGAAGCTCTTCTGAGGGCATGGAGAGCCAGGCGCAACAGGCCACGGGACATCAGCATGAAAGCCTGGCTGCTTGGTATACTACAGCGGGTGGTACAGCGGGAAGTGTGGAAGCAGGTCCGATTGGAAAACGTGGAAACCATCTCTCTCGAAGCCCCTGTTCCTTCCGACAACGGCTCCGATGACGACCAGTCGTTCTGGGAGTGGCACCAGCCGGATGATTTTACCCGATGGGAAGATGTTATAGAGGATCGTTCCATTCTACCCGAGGAAGCTGTTGAGTTTGAGGAAGAGGAGATCTATGACCTGCCTCCACGGTCACGAAAGGTATTGCTCCTGCATGAGCGGGACCGTCTTCCACCCCAGGAGGTCGCCTATGTCATGAACCTATCCGTCAAGGAGACACTCGACGCCCTGGGTTCGGCGAGGGAAGAGGTGAAAAGGAAGAAAGGAACAAAATAGAGAAAAGAAGCGGGCCGCCGAGTCAGCGGCCCGCTTCTTTTCTCTACTGGTCAGCCCGTCTTTATCTCTATCTTCTTTACCTCTTGCTCCCTGGCCTTGGGCAGGGTCAAAGTCAGGACCCCGTCCTTATAAGAGGCCTTTACCTTGTCCGGGTCCACATCCGCAGGCAATTCAAAGGATCTGATGAAAGACCCGTATGTCCGCTCGAGCCGGTGAAAATTCTTTTCTTTCTCCTCTTGCTCCTGCTTCTTTTCCCCTTTTATCGTCAGGAGCCTGCCGTTCAAAGAGATATCCATGTCCTTTGGATTCATCCCTGGGACCTCAGCGTGAACCAGGATCTCCTTGTCAGTCTCGGAAACGTCTACCGCCGGTACCCAATCACTCCCTTCAAAGGGCAGGCGAAAGGGCTTCATATCGAAAAAGTCACGGAAAACTCGATCGATTTGACTCCTTAGACGGTCAACCTCTCTTCTTTCGTGCCACGGGATCATCTGTGTCATATCAATCACCTCCTCCAATCCCTGTGATAGTTCCGCAGCTCCGCGCTGCGCCAAGCTACATTCAGTTTATACCACAATAACAGGAACTTACCAAATTTTCGTAATTATATTAAACACGCTTTCCCCGGTGTCAAGGGCCAAGCCAGCTTTTCCCAAGCAGGTCTTGCCCGAAAATGACCCCAGGTTCCGGGGACCAAAACACACCTTGACAACCCGGAAAAATCGACTTAAAGAATTCCTATAGAATATTCTTCCGGCTCAGGAAGGTAAAACACCTGCAAAAGGAGAGGCTCACAGGTAGAATGCATTGTTCCGAAGGGGACCGGAACCTTAGCAGGGATACCCATGCCAGGATCTACCAGGGAGAGCTTGATAGTTCTGAGTATGGAGACTTGGAGCAAATATCTCAAAATAGAAAAGTCCCTATTGGAACGATTATCAAGGGCCTGATAAATGCATACCTGGGTGGCTGGGACAAGGGTAAAGCACTAGAGGTGGAGGAGTTCCCACTAGAGGATGGGAAGGTGAGGTTCTACCTTTGGGTACCTTACGAGGTATGTGACGAGCTGGACTTGAAGGTGTCGGAAAAAGGAACCTATATCCAGAAATTGGTCAGAAATTCGCTGAACTACCTTGAGACTTCCCCATCCTCTTCCTCGATGCAGTAAAGATCCGGGACCAGAGGGCCCGGCGGCAGAGCTGGATTCTGACCCCTGGATTCTTTGCCCTACAGGTAGAATATTCCAGGGCCCAAGAATACCGGTACAAGGTGATGGCAACAAGAACTATGCGGACATTACCCCTGTTGTGCGACGTCTGTACAGCCGAGAGGAAGGTCAATCTACGGACCCTGGAAGAGGTCCTGCTACTCTCTCTCGAAATAGCCAGAGAAGGACGTGAAGGCAGAAGGATAGGTACCCTCTTCGTCGTGTCTGACTCTGAAAAGGTGCTTAGGCGTTCGAAACCCCTCATACTCGACCCCCTGAAGGGGCATCCCCCAGAATCCAAGAGAATATCCGATCCCAATATGAGGGAAACCGTGAAGGAGCTCGCGCAACTTGACGGAGCGTTCATTGTCTCCGACGAGGGAATCGTTCTTTCTGCATGCCGTTACATAGACGCATCATCAGAAGGCATCTCCTTACCGCTGGGTTTCGGCTCTCGGCACATGGCTGCCGCCTCTATCACCAGGGAGACCCAAGCAGTGGCAGTGGTGGCATCGGAAAGCTCTGTTGTGCGCGTATTCGATGACGGTGAGTTGGTATCAGAGATAATCCCGGAGCTCTGGATGCTTAGCAAATACGGACATCACCTGACCGGTGTGATCAAGGAGAAAACCGAGCGTGACATAACGGTCGTGAGCAAGAGCGGGTGATCCCAGTGATGTCTTCTGAAATTTCTTTGCGCCTCAAGTCCTCGACATAACTCTTCAATACTTCTCACGTCTGCTCCTTACCCTCGATCGATCCATCTGAAAAGGAAGAGCTGACCTCTAACCAAGCTCATTTTTGGCCAATTTGTGAAAAAAGGTAATGGCTTACAAAAAAGTGGAATTCTATTTCCCAAAATAGAAAAACTTTTCCCTCCTCAAAGGGCCGCGGCGCAGAGGATTCTTCTGTAATTGCTTGATATTACGGGATATTTTTGTCTACACCAGAACTGGCACCCATTTTGCTAAACTTCAATACAGGCATTCAACACTGAGAGGGGTTAGGTTTGTCTTCGCCGAAATACTTTACACCCAGCTATTGTGGCTTGATTTGCCTGCAATTTCAATAGAATGGGAGGGGTACCATGCCGGAGATAATGACAACCAAGGAAGTAGCCAAGTATCTGAAGTTGCACGAAATGACCATACTCAAGCACGCCGCCACGGGTAAGATACCTTCGGTCAGGATAGGCAATGTGTGGCGATTCAACAAGGAGGCCATTGACAAATGGATCGCCAATAACGAAAAGAAGTAGAAACTGGGTCCTCGCCAGGGAAACCTTGGAATGACGACTCGCTATGATCCACGTTTCCGTTAGTTCTTCAAGAGAAGATTGATCGGGGTGCCGGCGCTTTCTTGCTCTGCTCCGCCTGTGCCCCTTTCCTGGCCTTTTCCTTTACCTGGACCGGAAAGCGCCTCCGCAAAAATGTGGTGGAGACGGAGCGGAGATGCGCATGGGAAGCAGGGATGCATTGAGTATTTTGACAGATCAACTTTCTGCGAGAGATTTGACGTTTTCCACCCGAATCCTCATGACCAGGCCTGTTGCGAGCAACATGATACAGCCGAAGAAAAGCCAGATGAAGCCGTAACCACCAAATGTATCATATGCCCAGCCTGACATAAGGGGTCCCAGGACTCCTCCAAGGGATCCAGATCCCATCAGGATACCTATCAATTTCCCGAAGGAAGCCCTCCCAAAATACTCCCTCAGAAAGGCGGATCTCAAGACCATCGCCCCTCCGAGGCCTGTCGAGAAGAGGAGTAGAAACGGAATAATCAGCAAGCGGGCTTTCACGAAGCAGAATGCCCCTGTTCCCAGGCTCATGACAAAAAATGACCATGCCAGGATCTTTTTCTTGTCCCGGATATCACCCAGCCTGCCAAAGAAGAATCTTCCAAGGATACTGAATAATGGAATCGCTGCTGCTACAAATCCTGCGGAACGCCGATCCATCCCGATGCTGTCAAAATAAGGCATAACGTGTACAGATACCGCGCCAAAAACCATGAACCGGATGAATTCTGCCACGTTCAGATACAGGAAGGACCTTTCCCCGAGGGCGTCTTTTAGACCAAGCTCCACGGTGTCACTCTGGACAACCCTCTCAGCGGTGCTGGGCCTTAAGATTTCGCCGTCTGGCGCGTACCCGTATTCCTCCGGGCTATTACGAATGAGCAGGGACAACGGCAACCCGATAACCCACATGCCAGTGCCAAGAACAAAGAGGGCGGTTCTCCATTGGTAGACATCTATCAACCAGACGATAACAGGAATCATCAACCCGCCCGCACCGACACCGGCACCCATTACTGCGAGTGCAACCCCGACTTTCCTGTCAAACCAGTTGACGACTGCGGTGGTGAGTACGACCGCAGCACACCCGCCCGCTCCAAATGCTATCAAAAGGAAGGCGCCATAGAACATGGAGAGAGATTGTGTAAAACCAAGCAGGATGAGACCGAGGCCAATTGTCACGGTTCCGAAAATGATAAGCCTCCTGGCCCCGTAACGATCCACCAGGGCCCCGACAAAGGGGGCAAATATGCCCATTTCCAGGCCCCGAATGCTCGTGGCCAGGGAAACCTCTGTGTAGCTCCAACCGAACGTCTCTCTGATCGGCTGAAAAAAAGCGGTGAACCCGGAAAAGACCACACCGGCTACATATGTCGTCAATAGAGAGCAGGCAAGTACGACCCACCATCCATAGAATATTCTTCCCATTATCAGCATCCAGGCTTCGGACCCCATCGAACGACTATGATTCGACGGTCAAATTTGACACTGTATAGGTCTCCATAATAGTATTGTATCCTCTCTGAGTTCCATATTGTTTACTGGATACGCGCGAACATTACAACAATTACCTGTGGGGAGGTGAATGGATGAAAGCAATGCATATCCATCACTTTGGTATAGCGGTAAAGAGTATCCAGCAGGCCGACCAGAGCCCTTGCTTAAGCCACCTGGAACCACGAAGCAAGGGAAAATGATCTTTGGGAAAACCAGTCAACCTGAACACAGGAAAGGAGAAAAGATGAGCGACAGATCCAGCATGCAAGATATCAAGCCCCTCATTCGAGAGATCGTTCCCGCAGTCATCTCCTTGAGACACGAGATCCATGCCCATCCTGAGCCAGGCTATGAAGAGGTGGAAACAGCACGCAGAGTCTTGGAGCGGCTTGAAGGTATCCCCGGCATTCGAATAAGGCAAAATATCGCTGAGACCGGTATTGTTGCAACCCTTGGAGAAGAAAAGGATGGGCCCTGCGTCGCCCTTCGGGCCGACATGGACTGTTTGGCCCTTCAAGAAGAGGGTGATAAACCATATGTATCCAAGAAACCCGGGCTCATGCATGCCTGCGGGCATGATGGGCACACGGCCTGTCTCGTGGGTGCCGCCCTTGTCTTGGGCAAGATTCAGGAGGACTTGGCAGGGCCTGTAAAGTTCATATTCCAGCCCGCAGAGGAAGGTGGTGCAGGCGGGCTTCGCATGTGCCAGGAGGGTGCGATGGAGGATCCCAAGGTGGATGCCATCTATGCCCTGCACTGTTACGCCGGCCCCAGTCTACAGGTAGGGGAGATCGGCGTTTGTGACGGCCCCGTCATGGCAGCCTGCGGGACCTTTCATATTGAGATACTGGGCAAAGGAGGGCATGCCGCCTTCCCCCATACCTGCGTGGACCCGGTTTACATAGGGTTGCAGATAGGCAATGCCTTGCAGTCCATTGTATCAAGAATGACGGATCCCCTGGATAGCGTGGTCGTGACCATTTCCAAGTTTCACGCTGGAACCGCCATTAATATCATCCCTGACAGGGCGGTCATGGAAGGGTCGGTGCGCGCCCTCAAGACCGAATTGCTCAGGGAGGCCATGGAGGAGATAGAGCATCAAGCAAAGAACACAGCCAGGGGCCTTCGAGGAGAGGCCCGGGTGGAGACAAAGGAAGTATACCCGGCTGTGGTGAACCACCCGAAGACCACGGGGCTCTTTCATGAAATCGTCAAATCCGCAGGGAAAAGTAGATCACTCAAGAAAAACTTCCCGCCCATGTTAGGAGGCGAGGATTTTGCTTACTACCTTCAAGGGGTCCCCGGAACCTTCTGGTTCCTCGGAACGAGACCACCGGATTTAACGGATTACCCCCTCAACCATAACCCTAAGTTTGACTTCAACGACGATGCCATGGAAACAGGCATAGAGATGCACTGCGAAATCGCGCGGCGTTTCGCCACGCGATGGAATTCGTAAGAAAGGCAATACCCAGGGCCCATTCCGCGATGCTTGCCGCCCGCTGAACAGGGCCTTTACTTCTTCCCGTAACACCTTCCCCATTGCATTCCTTGGCAACTGATCAACGATCGTTATTTCCTTAGGGCATTTCCAGTCGTGGAGGTATTTCTTGCAGTGATCCTGAACTCCTTTGGCATCAATCTTCTTGCCTGGTTCCGGCACGATCGCTGCAACCACTTTTTCTCCCCACCTGGCGTCCTTTATTCCGACCACGGATGATTCGACCACACCATCGAGACTGTTGATGACATCCTCCACTTCCTTTGGCGAGATGTTCTCACCGCCGGAGATGATGACATTCTTCAGCCGGTCCGTGATGTAATAGTACCCGTTCTCATCAACCTTCCCAAGATCTCCTGTCCGAAACCACTCGTCCACAAAGGCGTCGGCTGTCTCCCTTGGTTTTCGCCAGTACCCCGGGGTTATACCCGGGCCCTTAAGCCAGATCTCCCCGATCATCCCCGGCTCAAGGTCCTGATAGGTGACTGGATCCACGATCCTCACATCGAGGCCCGGCATGGGAAGACCGATAGAGCCCGGTTTCTTTTCTCCGTGAATGGGGTTGGAGAAATTCATGCCCGTCTCGGTCATGCCCTCTCTCTCGACCGGTTCCTTCCCGAATATCCGTCTTATCCTCTCAAAATCCTTTACCGGAAGGGGCGCAGAACCCGATGTCAACAACCGGATATGGCTGAAATCACGATTCTCTTCCCCCAGATAGTCCGCCATCTTACCATACATGGTAGGGACTCCCATGAAAATGGAACAGTCGTCTTCTCCCCTTTTCCTGGAAAGAAGATCCAGCACTGCTCCTGGCGAAAAACGATCCAGCATAAGTATGGTTGCCCCAGCCAGGAGGCACGTGTGCAATGCAAAGCACAGGCCATGGACATGGAAAAGGGGCAGGGCGTGACAGAGCACGTCACCCGCTGTGATCTCCCATGTTTTCTGGATGTTCCTGGCATCATGGACAAGGTTGCCATGGGTCAAAACAGCACCCTTGGGTTTTCCCGTAGTGCCCGACGTGTAAATGATCATTGCAGGGTCGGCAGGTGACACATCCTCTCTCGGTTCGCCTCCGGGAGAGTATCGGTAGAAATCCAGAGTCTGGTACGGGGCTTCAGTGTCTATTTCAACGACCAAGACCTTGCTGAAGATTCTTTCATTGATTCTCTCTTTCTGATCTCTCCCCGCCAGAATCAGCCTTGGCTCTGCATCATTGATGAGGTAAGAGAGCTCTGATGCCTTGTACCCCGGGTTCAGGGGCACGGTCACTGCGCCTATCATCTGGGCGCCAATGTGAGATACCACGAAGATCAGTGACTTCTCCATGCACAGGACAATCCTCTCTCCCTTGCTCACGCCAAGCCCCAGGAACCATTTCGCCATCTCCCCAGAGTCACCCCCCAGTCGCCCATAGGAAACCACGGTCTCCAGATTTCGGCCCCTGTAAAATCTTATTGCAATCTTTTCTCTGTGCCTCGAACAGCCATGTTCAAACCATTCCCTTAAGGTATCTCCGCCCATCGCCTTCCCCATATCCCTCCCTTTCTTCAAGCAGGCGCTAACGCAAAGGATTGTAACACGAGTTGAGCGGAACGAGATTCCGGTTACGATCTTTTCCGTTGTTTGGATATTCCAGTTTGCTTCACTCCATTTATGTTTTTTATTTGACATACTATACCGCTTTCATTATACATTTATCAACAAAAGGCGATCTCCGATCACATTGTCTCATCTTGATGTTCATCAAATCTTAAGCTTTGCTCTCAGGGCATGGAGAATACGTCTGATCAAACCCGCTGTCACACAGGAGGCGATTCTGTAAGGGAAAATCGTCTTCCAAAAACCTAGGAAAATCTTAGAGCATACTAAGGAGTTGGATCAGTGGAAAGGGTGTTATGTGATCGCAACAAACTTGGAGCGGCCACCGAAGGGAGAGGGATGTCGTCTTGCTTCAGGTGGAGAAACAGTTACGCGCCCTGTTTTATCGACTCTATGTTCTTTGAAATACGTAGTCTGCTTGCCGTTGTTTTCGATGGTCACCGCGTATCATTGTCTTGTGCGATAAATCTTGCCAATTCTCCCTGTACCATTATTGAGACAGGTTGTCTCAGCACCGGCCGATGAAGAAGGCAGGAAGACTGGAAACATTGCCAGCACCGGCCGCATCACAGATTCTTTCTCCTTTCGTAAGTTTTTCTTGAAACAGTAGATGTCCTCGGCTACACTTATACCGGCCTGAGCCTACTGGATTGCCTGGAGCTGACAAACTTGGGGCCAAATCGGTTTTTCTTTTCGATAATACAAATACAGGCTTTTCTTGTCGCAATTACGGGTTTCACCCCATTCCACCTGTGAAATCCAAATGATAAATAAAAAGATTACAATTGACGAAAACAAATCTGTTTCTAGAACAATCAAACTAAAAACCCTTAACCCTAAGCATCTGAAATCGAATTGTAAACACGAAAGCAACCTTGCCTTATGCGAGGGTAATTTATAATCTTAACATGAAAAAGGAGCAAAGAAACATGAAAAACAGAAGTGCGATGTTCATGGCGGTATTTGGAGTGATTTTGTCTGTGTTGTTCGTTATGAGTGAGGCGTCTGCACAGGCGATTTTTAAGACGGAAACCGTCGTTGTGAAAGGTGAGGAAATAGAGATCGTAAAAACGGCCGACAACTTCATCATTTTGTTTGACTCGTCAAGTTCCATGGGGAGGACTTTCAAGAACACAGGCAAACCAAGAGTAGTGGTCGAAAAGGAGATTTTGAAACAGAGGAACAGAAGTCTTCCGGACCTCAAATACATTGCCGGATTGTATTCATTCAAACCGCAAAAGCTCGGATTTTCTACAAAGCTTAGAGCCCATTATGATATGAAGCCATACGACAGAGAGGCCTTCGCCAAAGCCATTGAGGAGCTGCCCGAAAAGGCGTCAGGGCCAACAATGCTCCAGGCGGCCATCAAACATCTCGACCCCATTTTGGCCAAACTGTCAGGACGAACTGTTGTCTTTGTTTTTACGGATGGAAGTTACACCAAGTTTGCGGAGGCAAGAACGCCTGCCCAATTGGCGAAAGAACTCGCCCAAAAATACAACGTCTGTTTCGTTGTGGTCAGTAGTGCCGAGGGTTATCTGGAGAAGCAGATGGTAAAGAATGTGGCAGCCATAAATGAATGCTCCCGGGTCATTTCATTTGAGGACCTGTATGAGAAGCCCGAATTTGTTGCAGGTTCGTTGTTTGTCATTGACCGCAAGGTCGTTACGAAACTATTCGAACGGGAAAAACTCGTTGGGTTCAATGTTGGCGATATCCTGTTTGACTTTGACAAGTCAAACATCAAGCCGGAAGCGGAGGCCAACCTGAAGGCTCTCGGCAAATTCATGGAAAGAAATCCAAACACATACGTGATCCTTTCCGGTTTTACCGACAGCGTCGGAACCGTGGACTACAACATTGCACTGTCACGAAGACGGGCTGAAAGCGTCGCCAATTACCTGACGAGCCGTTTCAATATCAGTCAAGATCGGATTGTCCTCCAATGGTATGGTCCAGCGAACCCGGTTGCCAGCAACGATACGCCGGAAGGACGCGCCAAGAACAGACGTGTCGTCGCCGTGGTGGCTGGCCTTGACTAACTTGTGCCGCCCCGTCCACGTTCAGTGAATGGGGGGCCTGAGCGCTGTGCTTCAGAGGGGAGCACATCTGTTTTTTTCAAAGGTTGCCCTCTCCCTTCGGGGAGAGGGTTCTTTATGACTGCCACGTTGTGCCACACATTACCTGCGTAATGACTCCTAGGAAGCCCCAACGCCGCCTGCCGGTGAATGGAAATGCATCCAGAGATCGGCCCCCTGTCATTTTCATTTGGCCGATCTCTTCTTTAGGACCTCTTGTTTTTTCTTAAGCTCCTCCGTGATGAGCCGGTAGGCGATATAATACTTGTAAATGTTGCTGACGTATTGAACGGTTTCACGTCCGATCACCTTTGCTGCAACCACTTCCACATTGCCGAACCATTTGTTCGGATCAAATCCCATCTTTTGCGCCTGCCTGCGGAGTCTGGCGATCTTGGCGGGTCCGGCATTATAGGATGCAAACGTAAACAGGCCTTTGTTCAGTGAATCCATGCCTTTTTCATTCTCATAGTATCGGTCAAAGATCCAGCGAAGGTATTTCACGCCCGCATGGATATTGTTTTCCAGTTCTTCAATATCAGGGATATTGATGGGCTTGCTTGCCGCTGTGCTCGGCAAAATCTGCATCACCCCGACCGCACCGGCCGGGCTCCGTTTACTCTGATCAATGCGGGATTCCTGATAGGCAAGGGCTGCCACCAGCAGCCAATCCATGTCGTAAGTGGTGGCATACTTTTTGAACAGCGCGACGGTCGCCCTAAACCTTTTCATGTCTTCGTCGGCCAGCGAATTTCTAACCCACTTCATGCTTTTCAGGTACCGCTTGAACAGGATGTTGCCGAAAAGTGTTCCTTTCTTATGCCCTTTCACAAAATCGTTGATGACTTTCTTGAGTTTCGGGCTGTTTTGCCGAATCATCCAGGAAATCGCACCCCCGGTACGCACGGCGATTTCGGGATAGAGGACAATGTCCTCAAAAATATTTGACCAGAATTCAGCCAGATAATTGTCCACCACGGTCAGGGGTATGAGCCCGGCATTGACCATTTCCAAAATGTCTTCAGCTTCGAGGTATTCCGAGGCCTCCCTAACCACGATTTGGGGCTTGCCTGCCTTCTCAAAGGACGCGTTTAGTTGTTGAAGGCTTTCGTAGTAGCTGCTCGTTTTTCTCACATGGATCTCTTTTCCCGCCAAATCCGCTAGTCTTGAAAGCTTGGGGGCACTTGGTCCGGCAACAACAATCTCCTCCACACCGGTGAGCAAAGGGTCTGCGAAATCCACCAGCTTTTTGCGCTCCGCCGTAATCGTGAGGGCAGCAGCAGCAATGTCCCCCCGGCCGTTGATAAGAGCGGGGATTAGTTGATCACGCGTAACCGGAATGAAGACGACGTGAATCTTGATGTGCTTCCTTTTGAGATCCTTGTTTATGACTTTTTCGAACTCTCTTACAAGTTCGTATGTCGCACCACGCTGGGTTCCACCGTCCAGAAAGTAATTGGTCTTACTGAAGGTGACCAGGACCCGAATCATTCGGCGTTTTACCATTCCGTCAAAATCACCGATCCACTTTCTATCCAGGTTCAAGTCGTCCCTGAGCGTTCCCTCGTCATCGGCTGCCTTCACGGGGCTGAAGAAGGAAAAGACAGGGACCAACAAAAGGAAGAGGACAAAAGGCGCCAAACTACGTCTGTTGATAGAGCCGTGAAAAACCCTGAAAAGACGTGATCTGGCAATGTGACTCTTCCCTCTTCCGATAGTGGGATTCTGGCTCGTGGATTCTTTGCTCCAATAGCAGTGCATAACCTTCGCTTTCTGCCTCCCTAGAAGGGTATCTTCGACTGACCCCAAGGACCAGCTTTTTCAATGAACAACAAACCTTTGCTGAAGGTAGTGGTGATAATGACCGGCGAACACGTCGAATACCTCGCCTCTTACTCCACCGTCAGGACGACTCTCTCCCTGAACCCTGTGACGACTTGTACGTAGCCCGAAAGCATCTTGTCGACCTCCCTGTCCCCTGTGTCCACGCGCAACGGCTCACCTCCAAGGCTGGCAATCTTCTCCATGGTCCCCAGGACGATGATATTATCCCTGCCGACCATTTTGATGACCAGTGGGCTTATCTGCTGGTTGCCTCTGCCGAAGATGTATCCCTGTCTGCCGATGATCCCCACAAAGATCTTTGCCCTCTTGCCCTGGATCATGTCCAGGATCTGCGACTCGTTCAAGTCCAGACCCAGGAGTTTCCTGTTGCACACGGCATCCACCCCGAGGAGGGTGCTCTTCAACCCCAGCTTTTCCATCACGGTCCTGGTGGTGGTGCCGGTCCCTATGATATAGATACACTCATCCTCCATGTTGTTGATGACTTCCCATGCGATCTCTTCCAGCTGGGCTCTTTCACCTGCGCAACCACCTGCCTTCGGGGATTGTACCATTCTCTTCTCAAAGGGTATCTTGAGGTAGCCGTACAGCCTTGCTGAAACCCTGTCTTCCCTGAATGCCTCTTCATCAATGTCCATGACTTCCGCTTCGCGAAGAGAAGTGTTCACAAGCTTTCCACAGAGGTGATCTCTGGCGAGCTCCCCCGCTTTGCCGGGGCTCGTGGCGAATACCCCCGAATGGATCTTGACCCCGCAAGGTATGCCCAGTGACGGGATACTCGTACCAATTGCAGAATATATATCCCTGGCAGTACCGTCTCCCCCTGCAAAGAGCAGAAGATCCACGCTCAGGTCGACCATCTTCCTTGCCGCCCTCTTTGTATCTCCGGCAGTCGTCTTTCCTGTCTCTATCTCCCCAATGACCCTGGGATCAAAACCGCAGGCCCTTGCCTCGTCCTCGCCCATTTCATGGGGAGGGGTAACAAGTTCTATCTGGTCCTTGTCGGGAGCTATCCTCTCTAGGGCGACAACTGTCCTTGCAGGGGCTTCAGGCCTGGCGCCCATCTCCCTCGCCCGTTTGAGGATCTCACTCCCGTCACTGCCCTTAAGCCCTACTCTTCCGCCAATACCGGCAATGGGGTTGACTATAAGGCCTAACCTCTTCCTCTTGGTGGCATCCATTCTTTATCTTGCTTGGGCCTTTTTCCTCTTTCTCACGTAGGCCCTCCAGGTCATGGCCCACTTGGCCGGATCATCCAGGTCTTCGT
>JAFDIC010000109.1 GCA_019308525.1 Deltaproteobacteria bacterium | reverse complement strand
GGATTATGCCGAGGAAAAGAAGATCAGCATGAGCCTCAAGGACCAGATCCTGGAGAAAACAGCATTGATTAACCGGCTCCAGGAGAAAATCAAGAACTCCCGTTCCCGTATCCTTACCCTTGAACAAGAAATGGCAAGATCCAAAAGGGAGATGGAAGCCATCCAGAGCCAGACTACAGTGCTCAGGGATGAAAAAGCCCTGGCCGAGAAAAGGGCCCGGGAACTGGAGACCAAATACCAGGCCTTTCTTGCAGACAACAGGCAGGAACTGGAGATGACCAAGGATCGCCTGAAAAGGGCAGAGGATGCGCTGCACAAACTAAGCTCTGACTATGACACCCTGGTGGCGGACCTCAAGGAATTAAAGAAGGCCAAGGAACAGCTCCCACGGCTTGAAAAGACGATAATATCCAAAGACAAGGCCTTGTCGGACCTCATGAAACGGCTCAGGGACTTGGAAACCCAATTTGCCAGGGAAAAGGCAATCAACAAGGACCTGAGAGCAAGACTCTCCACCAGGGGCGCTAAAGAAAGGGAACTCCAGGACCAGCTTCAGGCCTCACAGGCAAAACTTGCCCTACTGGAAAAGGAGATCAACAAGTGCAGATATGACATTTCCGGGATTCAAGACAGGCTCGCTGGCCTCCAGAGGGAAAAGGCGTTTACTGAGGAAAGGGTGAAGAAGCTCCAGGCAAAGTACCAAAGCCTCCTTGCTGACATGAACGAGCTTGAAAATGCCAAGCGACGTATAGCTGAATTGGAACAACTACTGAAGGCAAGAAACGAGCTGGTCGCAAGGTTAGAGAGGCAGGTCCGGTTATCCAAGGAAGAGGTCGCCCGCCTCAACGGTATCATATCCGGGGACAAGGTAACCATTGAAAGGCTCAAACGCCAGCAGATGGAGCTTCTCCAGGAAACGCAGCTCACCAAAACCGAACTGGACAGGTTGAAAAGGACTTACGATTCACTTATTTCCGACTTGAAGCAACAGATCGCCAACAAGGAAGTCACCATAGAAAAGTTCCAGAAGAGAATTTCCGTCACCTTTGTCGACCGGATCCTTTTTGATTTTGGCAAAGCCTCTATCTCTCCGGAGGGGAGGGCTATACTGAGGAAAGTGGGGAACATCTTGAAGGGAGTAAAGGACCGCACCATCAGGGTGGTAGGCCATACTGATGATGTCCCGATAAGGCCTGAGTTTCGATGGAAATTCCCGTCCAACTGGGAACTTTCTGCCGCCCGGGCCGCATCCGTGGTGAGATTCTTCCAGAACCAAATCGGCCTGGACCCCAGAAACATGGAGGCCGTGGGGCGTGCATTTTATGATCCCGTGGCCAGCAATGACACTCCCGAAGGAAGGGCTCAGAACAGGCGAGTCAACATAATAATCGGCCCCAGGATCTAAGGGCATTCATCTCAGGCGAACAGCCTCTTTTCTCCGGCCCACCATATCCAGAATCCATTTTTCTGGGGAATATCGGATCGGGCACGTAAAGCAGATTCTGCCCCGGTCCAAGCCAAAGAAGAAATTACATCTCTCCGGGATAGTGCCGGGAAGAGCTCAAATGATGGATTTGAGAATGACCAGGTCGAGTTGGTCAGAGACATCTTTTGCCTGGTCCGAGACCTTTGCAATGGAGTTGAGGCAAAGCTTCAAGTGGATCTTATGGCTGTAATCAATGGTGGTCATGGTGAAGATTTCTTTTGTTAGATCCCATTCTATCTGATCGACGTCCGATTCTTTCAGTCCCACCTCTTTGGCATGCTGACGGGAGACCTCGACAGGACACTCGCCCTTGAGGAAACACACAATGGCATGCTTCAGGGGCTGGATAATGCCCAAGGATTCCTGAACAGCAGCAAAAAACATGACCTGCAAAGACTCGGGTATCTTTGGACGCTGATTTAGGAAGAAATCACAGCATGCCTCCCCTGCATTTGCCACTTCGTCCACGCTTTCCACGAGCCTGTATATGTCTTCCCGTAATCGCGGGAGATATGCGCCCGAATAGAGGACGTCTCGAATCTCGTAACGAATAATGTCCGCCTGGGTTTCTATGGCATCCACCTGTTTGGCCAGGACCTTGGCTTCCTTTATATCGCCGGAAAGGTACTCCTTAATGGTCTTGATGCCAAGATTCAGACATTCCTCCACAGTATCCAGATGTCTTGTCAGCAGTTCAATGACCTTCTTCTCTTTTTGAAAGAAAAACATCCATTCCCTCCCTGGGAAACACGTGCGTTTCGCGTTTCCAGCCCAAACAGGTCCTGTCTATCCGCTCCCCTTTTCAAATGGCCGTTTCAAACCCCTGAAATGATACCAATGGCCTCCCTCAAAATGCAATCACAATCCTCATCAGCAGGTAGGCCATGAGCCCGCTGAAAAGAGGAGTGGACACCCAGCCTGCCACGATCTCCAAGATCACCTTCTTTCTCAGGGTCTGGGAACCCTTGATGATTCCTATCCCTGCCACTGCTCCAACGATCGCCTGGGAGGTGGAGACAGGGACTCCCACCTGGGTGAACAGGTGCGTGGTTATGGCCGCTGAAAGAGTGGAGATGAAAGCGGAGAAATTGTCCAGCTCCACTATTTTCCTTCCAACCGTGTACATGACCTTCTTGCTGTAGGTGATGACGCCTGAAGCAATCGCCATGCTGCCAATCAGGGAGGCCTCAACTGGCCCCAGCATCCCGGAACCTACATAAACGCCCGTTACATTTGCCACATTGTTGGCCCCCAGGGCGTAAGCGCCATAACACCCGGATGCCAGCAGTGCCAGGTAGATGACGCCGCTCTGCCATCGGATATCCAGGAGGGCTTTCTGGAACAAGCGTCCGACCAGGGGGTACAAAGCAGCAGTAAAGAAAACACCGCCTACGGGTGTAAACAACCAGCATATCAAGACCCTGTAAAGCCTTGTCAAATCCGGTATTCCGGTAAGTATCCCTATCCCCAGAACTGCACCCATGATGGCCTGCGAAGCGGAGACGGGGATGGCCAGGTAAGAAAACAGGCTCACGCAAAGGCCTGCGGAAATGGTGGCCAAGAAGGCACCGGTCGCAGTCATCCTTGACATCTCCCCGACGGTATCCATGGCCTTGTGACCCTCCAGCACGGCCCCGGTCACTACGAACAGAGAGGTTAGTATGATTGCTGTGCGGTACTTGATAACATTTGAGGCAACTGCTGTACCGAATATGTTTGCAGAATCATTGCTTCCCAGTCCCCACCCCAGCAATAAACCACCAGCCAGTACCCACATCAACACCCCCCAGAATGAAAGACCAACTTTATTTCCGGTTCCAGCATATCTTTTCCCCTCTTCCCAGCCATGGCCACCATGGGACTCACAGGCCTTTAGGGCCCCTGTTCATAGTTGCCGACACCCTTTCCATTATGATTTTACGAGTAAACTATACCACGCATAAGTCAAGGAAAAATTCCACGCCGTTTTTCTTGATTTCCAGGGCAACACATTCTATGTTCTCGGAAGCGGACGTACCGTTATTATTTCTTCATTTGGGGGAACCCTTTTGGAGCCTTTGCTTGTGGAGATCCAACAGGATAGGGCTGGATTCGGCCATTTTATCGGTTCCTGGCTATTGAGGGGTGAGAAGACAATTGTGATCGACGTGGGACCGTCCGCATCGGTTCACCGTCTAATTAGTTCACTGCGGGGGTTGGGTATTGAAACGGTGGACTATGTCCTTCTCTCCCATATCCACCTGGATCACGCGGGAGGGCTTGCGGAGTTTCTGGAGCAATTTCCCATGGCCTCGGCGATCTGCCACCATAAGGGACTGTCGCACCTGGTGGAACCATCGAGGTTGTGGCAAGGCAGCCTCAATGTCCTCGGCGACCTTGCAGACAGCTACGGCTCCCCTGGACCTGTCCCCGAGGAAAGGCTGCTCTCCCACATGCACGCAAGGATAGACGGCCTCGACATCATTGAGACTCCTGGCCATGCCCCCCATCACCTGAGCTTCATCTACGAGGGGCACCTCTTTGTCGGTGAGGCAGGTGGCAACTACTTTCATATTGACGATTCAGAGTACCTGCGGCCGGCAACTCCTCCTGTTTTCCACCTTGACAGGGCCCTCAACAGTATCGATCTCTTGCTGGAAAGAGACAGGCTTCCTATCTGCTATTCCCACTTCGGAATGGCCGGGGACTCACAAAGGATGTTGCGCAGATCGAGGGATCAGTTACTCCTGTGGAAGGAAGTCATTGAAAAGGAAAAAGCACAGGTAGATCAGGGCCTTGCCGAGAGTTGCGTGCGCCGACTCCTGGCCACAGATTCCAACTTGGAGGCGTGGAGCAAAATGTCTCCTCCGGTCAAGGAAAGGGAACGATGGTTCCTGCGAAATTCCGTGAAGGGTTATCTGGGCTACCTTGAATCCAATGAGGCTTGAGCTGGGCATAGGGTTTCACCCCGCATTCATAATCCTTCTGCCCACCTCAGAGCACAAGTTCAGGATGGCACAAAAGACTCGTAGCGATTTCCCCACCCGCCGCACATTCCTTCAAAGGGTCCTGTTCATGTAGCTTATCAACCTGTTTTTTGATGTAAGATAGTGCTCCCTTATTAGTTCCTCTACCCTTGGAGCCTGCCTTTGCTTTATGGCCTCAAGTATGGCCCGATGTTCCAGTAGCGAAAACTCTATTTGCTGGGGATTGTAAAAACTCTCGAGGCTCATCCTCCGGGCCTGATCCCGGAGGGTATTTGCAAAGGAAGTCAGCCTGTTGTTTCCCCCGAGCTCCGTAAGAAACTGGTGAAACCTCATATTGAACTCATAGATCATGAACCTATTGTCCCGGTTCTGCTCCATCCTATCCACAAGGTCTTCTATCTTCCCCACCTCTTTCTCTCTCAGGGTGGGAGTTGCAACCCTCATTGCCAACCCTTCGAGCACGCCAAGAAGATCCCAGATCTGGGAAATATCCTTCTGGGACATTTTCTTTACCACCGGGCTGGCATTGGGGATTCTTTCAATAAAGTCCTCTTGCTCGAGCTGGCGAAAGGCCTCCCGAACACGGCTTCGCCCGACTCCGAGGAGCTTACATAATTGTGTCTCTACAATCTTCTGCCCGGGCAGGTAATGCCCTCGAATGATGGCATCCTTGACATATTCGACTACCTTGTTCTCGTTCATGGAAAATGTTTCAACCCCGTGGTGAGCACTTATCAATACCTCCCTTCGCCGGGTTTGGAGGAATGCGGTTCGCAGGCTCGATGGGCCGGGAAGGTATTGAAAAAAATCGGGCTAAAAAGATCGTTGACAATTTGTCGGCTAATGTATATATAGATGTTTTAATTGTCAACAATCTCTTTACCATTTGGGACTTGCCTTGCTACCTTGTAGAGGCTCCCAAGAGAGCAAACGGTGGCGATCATCTCCAAGAATAAGATGTCTTGTGCCTCAGATTCCGAGAACGACTTGTAGGAGTTCCGGTTGGCCAGATACCCGCCCTGTTGAGAGGGCGATTAACGTACTTGCGGGTCGGGCCGTGTCCATCTGGGTGACATATTCGGGCAAGAAGGGGGGTGAGAAGAACAAGAGCTGATGGTTGCTGTATATGTCCTTTCGAACCATTCTTTGATGGCTTCGTAAAAAGTCCCATTCCCCGCAGAGCGGGATCTGGGGATCTGCGGTGCCCTTCATCTGGTGGTGATTGCGAGGTAGCGTAAGTAGGGCTCATTACACGAGATTCGCGCGCTCCCGCAAGTAAGATTTCCCAAGCTCGGCTTGAAAACGTACTTGAAGCTTGAAGCTTTTTACTTTGCCATCCCGACTCTGACTTTTTTGCGAGTTGGTCATTCTTCCAAGAAAGGGGGGTAAGGAAATGAAGAAAATAGTCGTCACATCAATCGGAGCATGCCTGGTATTTTTGCTTGTCGCGACCCTTCCTCCAGGGCTTGGCGCCCAGACAACCTTCAAGTGGAAAATTGGCCTCCTTTACCCGAGGGCATCCGACTACTACAAGGTATATCACAAGTTTTGCGAAGATGTGAAAGCCATGTCAGGAGGCCGCCTGGTAATTGACGAGGTTTATGACGGAGAAGGTGTCCCCGCTCCCGAACTCTTCGGGGCCGTGAAAACAGGACTCCTGGAAATGGCCCAGCCTTGGATGCCCATCCATGCCGGGGAACTTCCCGTGGGCGAAATCGAGGCCGGGTTGCCTGGGGGCCCGACCGTGTTTGCCGGACTGCTGGCCATGTACCGTGAATCCAAGTTGACCCAAGTGTTCAGGAAGGCTTACGCAGGACGGGGAATCGAATGGTTGGGCGACGCCTTTCAACCCGCTTGTTATGCCCTGACAAAGAAGAAAATCACCAGCCTGGATGATTTCAAGCGCATGAAGCTTCGTGCGGTGGGAGCGTATGGCAAGATGATGAGGCAGCTCGGCGCCTCACCCGTGACCCTGGCCTTTGGAGAAGTTTACACGAGCCTGGCCACAGGGGTAGTTGATGGTGTGGTAGGAGCCCAGATTCTTGATTTCAAGGCGGGGAAGTTTTACGAGGTCGCCAAGTACCTGTTTCCCGTGCCCATCGCCGGGTACCAGGCCGCTCCTTTTCTCGTTAATGCCAAGGCCTGGAACAAGCTCCCAGAGGACCTAAAAGCGGTTGTCAAGGCAGCCTTCGACACCCACATCATCGAAATGCGCTTATACTGCCTTCTCTGGGAGCAAAACGCACTCAGCGAAATGAAAAGCCAGGGTCTCAAGATCGGTCCCATGATCACCGAGGCCGAGAAGGCGAGGTGGTTTGAAGCCGGCAAGAGTGTCTGGGGCGACTATGCCAAGGCGGACCAGACATCGCAAGATGCCATAGAAGCAATGACCGAATTCATTAAGCAGTACAACCTCCGGTAGCACTGCCAAATCGATTATGTAAAGGGAACCGGCCCACCATGAGAGCCCTGCAACAGGGGGAGGCCGGTTCCAAATTCTCCGATCTCTCTCCATAGCGTGATGACTATGGCCACAGCATACCTTCGCGAAATACCCCCAAAGATTTCGGGGCATGACTATGAAAATCCTGAGGGTCTATATTCGAGCCGTTGAAAAGTTGACCAGGATCATTGCCTTGACCGTCAGTGTACTCATGCCGGCCATGGTTTGTGTCCTGGGATACGAGGTTGTTTCCAGATACATCTTTGGGCGACCCACGGTCTGGGCCTTTGATGTGTCCATTTTCATGTTCGGTTACACGGGCCTTCTAGCAGGGGCCTACGTGCACAGGCTTCGGGAGCACATCAACGTGGACATTGTTTATGGCAGAGTCTCACCCAGGAAGAGGGCTGTTCTGGACCTGGTAAACGGCCTCCTCATTCTCTACTTCATCATCCTGACTATCATGACGACCTGGGGACCCGCCTTTGATGCCATCGTGAATCACGAAACAAGACCCGGCGAATGGGCCCCTCCCATCGGACATTACAAACTGATGATTCCAGCGGGTGCCTTTCTGATCCTCCTACAGCAGATCTCAAACTGGATAAAGAGCCTGTATCTGGCCATCACCGGGAAGGAGATGATTCCGTGAGTATTGAACTCCTTTCCGCGCTTCTCTTTGCCGGTATTCTGATATCCTTTGTCATCGGAACCCCCGTGGCCTTTGCGCTGGGAGGCCTGGCCATGGCCTTCGGAGCAATACTGTGGGGACCCCAGTCATTTCAGATCATACCTTCGACGGCCATGGGGGCGGTAACCAACTTCATCCTCCTGGCCATCCCTCTGTTCATCTTTATGGGCCAGATCCTGCTCCGTTCAGGAATGGGAGAGGCCATGTTCCACGCCATGCACATTCTCGCAGGGAGGCTGAGGGGCGGCCTGGCCATTGGTGTAATCATCATGTGCACCCTCATGAGCGCCATGGTGGGCATCATTGGCGCCGGCATTCTCACGGCCGGGACGGTATGCATCCCACCCATGCTCAAACGCCTCTACGACAAGCACTTGACCCTCGGAGCGGTTATGGCGGGGGGTGGGATGGGCATTCTGATACCCCCCAGTATTGTCATGATAGTGTTCAGTTCCCAGACCAACACGTCTCTCGGAAAGATGTTTGCAGGAGGCGTCATCCCCGGGCTCTTGATGTCGAGCTTATTCGTCCTGTACATCGCGAGCAGGTGCTTCTTCAGCCCTGCTATGGGGCCGCCTCTTTCAAAGAAGGAGAGGGGCGTGTTGAAAGACAAAGTGATCGCAGCCCGTGACTTGGCCATCGCCTTTGGCCTTGTTTTCATGGTTCTCGGATCCATTCTCTTCGGCGTTGCCACTCCAACCGAGGCGGCCGCCGTAGGGTCTTTTGGTGCGGCCGGAATTGCGCTTTTCTATCGGCAGTTCAACTGGAATGTGATAAGGGAAGCCTCTATCGGTAGCATGAAGCTGACCGGGATGGTTGTCTGGATAATCATCGGGGCTACGACCTTCAGCAATTTCTACATGCTCATGGGCGCGGGTAAGCTGTTGAACAAGCTCACCATTGAGTGGAACGTGAGTCCCATGGGCGTAATCGTTCTCATGCAAATGAGCCTGCTTTTGCTGGGATGTTTCATCGACGAGTTTATCATCGTTCTTATCTGCGCTCCCCTTTACACGCCCATGGCGGTTTCACTGGGGTTTGACCCCATATGGTTTGGGATCCTCATGATCCTGAACATGGAAATCGCCATCCAGACGCCTCCTTACGGCTTCGCCCTATTCTATCTCAAGGCCGTAGCCCCACCTCAAACCAACATGACTGATATCTATAAGTCCATCATACCCTTTGTATCCCTTAAGTTCATCGTTCTCGGACTCTGCATGGTCTTTCCTGGCATCGTGACATGGCTCCCCGATCTTCTTTTTCCTTAGAAAGGGAATGGTTTGATGGGCCAGGTTCGGAATAGAGGGATAGACCGAGAATGGATGACAACATATCAGGATTTTAGGAGGTTGATGACCATGGAGAAACTCATTATCACTGTCGCTGTCACCGGATCCTTGACCTCGAGGGAACAGAACCCTCATATCCCCCATACCCCGGAGGAAATCGCGGGCTCCACGATCGAAGCCCACAGGGCAGGCGCGGCTGTCGTTCATCTGCACGTTCGAGAGCCTTCAACCGGCAAGCCCGTCCAGGATGTAGACCTCTTCAGGGAAACGATTCGACTCATCCGCAAGGAGTGCGACATTGTCATAAATGTATCTACCGGTGGAGGTCCGGGCATGACTTTCGACGAAAGGATAGGGATCATACCGTCCCTCTCGGCCGAACCTGATACAAAACCTGAGATGGCGTCCTTGAATTCGGGCTCGATTAACTTCGGGATCCTGAGCCGCAAGAAGAGGAAGTTCGTGCTCGACGCCGTCCAGTTAAATCCATGGTCCCAATTGCTGAGGTTCGCTGATACCATGAAGGAGCACGGGGTGAAGCCGGAAAGCGAGATCTACGATGCAGGTATGATAAACAATGTCAAAATCCTTCACGATATCAGCGCCATTGATCCACCTCTTCACTTCCAGTTTGTCCTGGGGGTCCTGGGTGGGATGCAGGCCGCAGTGGAGAACCTGGTGTTTCTGAAGGCTGCTCTGCCCCAGGGCTCGACCTGGTCTTTGTGCGTGGTGGGGCTGGACATTTACACCCTTGCGCCGGTCGCAATTGGAACAGGAGGACACGTCCGCGTGGGGCTTGAGGATTGCATATACATTTCAGATGGAGTGCTCGCAGAAAGCAATGCCCAGATGGTGAGCAAGATCGCCGGGATCGCCAGCCAGATAGGCCGGGAAATCGCCACGCCCAGGGAAGCACGGAAGATCCTGAGTCTGGATCATTAGAATAAAGATCCGGGTCCAGAGGGCCCGGCTTTGCTTGACCCCTGAAAGGGGCTATGGCCCAAAGCAAGCAACGACATTGAGAAGCCAGAATTCAGAAGTCAGGAGCCAGAAGAACTCTCATGTCGCTTGGCTCCAACAGATCTATACTGTTGGTTGAGCAAAAGGCCAAACTCTTATTCTGGATTCTGACTCCTGGATTCTTTGCCGCAATAGCACGGCGTAGCCTTCGGTCTCTGACCCCCGCAAAGCGGGATCTTCGACTGGCCCTAAGGACCAAGTTTTTCAACGA
>JAFDIC010000108.1 GCA_019308525.1 Deltaproteobacteria bacterium | reverse complement strand
GATCTCTGGACATTGAATCGCAACTAGAAGTTGCTCCTACAAGGGAGAGAAAAGGGGATGGGATCGCAACTAGAAGTTGCTCCTACAGGGGAGAGGGGAGGGGGATATTGGATCGCAAGCAGGAGGTTGCTCTACAAATTTCTCTTGGAGTGGGCGGGATTTCAGAATATAATATAGTGTAATGGAAAGGTTACGAGACTGGTTTCTGGAGGAGGGATATCGGTCAATGGATTCCCGGAGGAGAAACACCGCCTCGACTTCATAGATGGGACTTCCGTGAACTCAGTTGAACTGGCGTGCGTTACAAATTGCTCTGCGTGCTTTTGCCCCCTGGTTATCATGCTATTGATCCTTTTCCAGGGAGAACCAAGCCTCGGCGGGAACAAGAAGGAATCCGTCAACCCAGGCAGCATCCCGGCCCCAGTGATTTTGAAAAAGGAGGGAAATGAGATGGATATGGCCGAGAATGAGAAACTTACTGAGGAGGAAGGAGAATACCTGGTTTCCCTGGCCAGGAAGACGATCGAAGAGAGGCTTCTCAACAGGGAATCACCGGGTGATCCAGTCCCGGTTCCTTCCGGGAAGTTCAAGGAGAAACGCGGTACCTTTGTAACTCTCACCATTGATGGGCACCTCAGGGGCTGCATAGGGCACATAGTCCCCCAGGAATCTGTTCTGGAAGGAGTCAAGGTAAATGCCGTCAACGCAGCCTTCAAAGACCCACGTTTCCCTCCCCTGTCAAAGGAAGAACTGGAGAAGATCAAGATCGAGGTGAGCATTCTGACGGATCCGAGGCCCCTGGATTACAGGGATGCACAGGATCTGCTGGAAAAGCTGAGACCAGAGGTTGACGGAGTTATCATCAAGAAGGGATACCACCAGGCCACCTTTCTGCCGCAGGTATGGGAGCAGTTGCCTGATAAGAAAGAATTCCTCACCCATCTCTGCGTGAAGGCAGGGCTGAACGGAGACGAGTGGAAAAATGGGGACCTGGAGGTCTTGACATACCAGGTCCAGGCATTCGAAGAAGAGTAAGAGACACTAACCCTCGGGTGATGTGCCTTGAAGCGCCTATTGATCTGGTCCATCATTGCAACGGGTATTTCCTCGATCCCCGTCCAAATCATAAACATCCGCGAGTTCCTGACACAGTTTCACGGGAATGAGATTACCATATCAATGGTCCTTTTCTGCTGGCTGCTCCTTGGCGGAATGGGCAGCCTGACAGCCAAGCTGACAAAGACTGCCTCAATTGCACTGTATGCAACCCTGTGCATCGTTATCGCCCTCCTGCCCCTTCTCCAGCTGGTGATAATCCGGGTGTTTAGGGATCTTGCCTTCATCCACGGGACTTCAGCGGGCTTTTACGGGATATTTCTCTATATACTCATTACTACCGCCCTCTACTGCCTCCTGATTGGATTCATCCTTCCCTGCGGGTTGAATGTGATAAGGGGCCGGGATAGGGCCTTTGGTTCCGGCGACCTTTACATAAAGGACAGCGTAGGGGATATTCTTGGCGGCCTGCTGTTCAGCTTTGTCCTGGTCTACTGGGTGAAACCCTTCAAGAGCATAGCAATCACTTCAAGCCTGCTGATCTTCATATCCTTCCTCATTCTATGGAGATGCCGGAGTTACCTGATCCTGGGCCTGGCAGCCGCGCCGGCCCTTTTTTTCTTTTATTGCTCCGTCAACCATGAATTCGAGCTTTCCACGCTCCTTGGCCAGTACGGCAACATTGTCCGATACCAGGAATCTCCCTACGGGAGGATTGTCATTACAGAGGAAGGAGGGCAACGCGCCCTCTGGGAATCAGGGACTCCCATCTACGCGGAAGGGAACTTGATCAAGAGCGAAGAGAAGATTCATTTCGCCCTGAGCCAGGTGCGCAAGGTAGAGGGTGTTTTGCTGGTATCAGGGGGACTTGGGGAGACCCTTGCCGAAGTTTACAAATACCACCCGAAATACGTAGATTACGTGGAGCTGGATCCTTATATGACGAATGCAGCCGAAGAAACTGGTTTCATAAAGGAGTATCCTGGTCTTACAATCCATAACACTGACGGCAGGATGTATATCAGAGAAGGAAGGAGGAAATATGATGCCATTATCATAGACCTCCCTGATCCTGACACGTTTCAAATAAACCGCTTTTACACAGAAGAGTTCTATTCTTCGTGCAAGGCGATACTGAACAAGGGAGGGGTCTTGAGCTTCAGTCTCCAATACTCACCAAACTATGTCAGCGAAATAGGGAAGAGGAAGCTGTCGATCATGTATGGTACGGCACGAAGACATTTTCAAAACGTACTGGTATTGCCCGGCAACAGGGCATACTTCCTGTGCCGTGACGGGGCCTTATGGGAAGACATCCCTTCCAGGCTGAGACTGAAAAACATCAAGACATCTTATATCGAGGGCTACTACCATGGTAATGTGACCAGGGAGAGAATACGGAAAATAAGGGATATACTCGATCCCGGGGAGGCGGTGAACAGGGACTTTGAACCCAGGATAATGAATACGGTATTCCAGGAATGGTTCGCAAGGCATGAAACATCCCCGAGGGTGCTGATAGTAGTGGTGGGTGCCTTGACCTTACTCTATGCCTTTTTCATGAAGAGGGAAGAATACATTCTTTTTTCCACGGGTTTTGTAACCATGGGGATCGAAATCCTCGTGATTTTCACCTTCCAGGTGATCTACGGTTATGTCTACCTTAAGGTAGGAGCCATTATCACGGCCTTTCTGCTGGGTCTCCTGCCAGGTGCCATAGTGGGCAACAGCTACAGGGGGGAGAAGGGGTTGAGCCTGGCACTTTCAGAAGTCCTACTCCTGGTCCTCCTCTTGCTCTACTTCCCCTGGATAAACCTGGCGGGAGGAGAAGGAGGCCAGCTGGCCTTTTTGATCTATTGCTTTGTCTTTTCTTTTTTCTGCGGCCTCCAGTTTCCCACCGTGACCGCCATAATCGGGGAAGACAGGAGTCCCGCTGCCGGATGCCTGGCGGCGGATATGGCAGGGGCGGCCCTCGGAATCCTTGTTACCGGGAGTCTGCTCGTCCCCATCTGGGGGATAAAGAGGGCCGTCATTCTTTTGATCTTGATGAAGGTCTCCAGTATTATAGTTTTGTTCTCCATGAGGACGGGGAGGAGCGGATAGATTGGCCCCATTGATGACGAGGAAACAGTTTATCAAGTCCCTGTGTGCCGGGGCGGTCTCGACCCTTGTCTGCGGTGCCGACGGCCTCTGTTTTCCCCTGGGCAGGAGAAACCAGGACAAGAGCATAAAAGGCCGGGTTTTCAGGAACGATGCTCCATCCCGCCCGTGGAAGTGGTCCATAGAGGCCTTTCATTATTCCACGCGGGGCTCCAGCGTTCAATGCCGGGTATGCCCCAACCGGTGCTACTTGAGGCCTGGTGACAGGAGCATCTGCCGTTCAAAGGTGAATATCGGAGGAAAGCTGTACTCCCTTACCTATGGAAACCCTTGTGCGGTACACGTCGATCCCATTGAGAAGAAACCCCTGAACCACTTCTTCCCCGGCACGCCCGTTTTTTCCATAGCCACGGCAGGATGTAACTTCAGGTGCTTGAACTGCCAGAACTGGGAGATATCTCAGCGAAGGCCGGAGGAAGTGAGGCACGTAGAGCTTTTCCCTGAAGAGGTAGTCAAGGAAACCGTGAAGGTGAAAGTGCCTTCTATCGCCTATACATACTCAGAGGCCATCACCTTCTACGAATACATGTATGATACCGCAAGGGTCGCAAAAGAGCATGGAATAAGGAACGTCCTTGTCTCAAACGGCTATATAAACAGGATGCCTTTACTTGAATTGACCAAGCACCTCGACGCGGCCAATATTGATCTCAAGTCATTTGATGACCGCACCTACCGGTGCTTGAACGGGGGCACGCTCAAGCCCGTGCTCAATACGCTGAAGACCCTGAGTGAAGCGGGTGTGTGGCTGGAGGTATTGACCCTGGTGGTCCCTACCTACGTGGACGACCTGGATATGGTAAAGCGCATGTGCGGATGGATCCTGGAGCAGCTTGGTCCGGATTATCCCCTGCATTTTTCAAGGTTCTGGCCCCAGTACAAGCTGACCAGGCTGCCCCCCACGCCCATTTCAACCCTGGAACTCTTCAGGGATACCGCCCTGAAGCAGGGCATCCACTACGTGTATATAGGAAACGTACCCGGACATGAAGGATGCAACACCTATTGTCACAATTGCAAGAAAATGCTTGTCGAGAGAAAGGGGTACTTTATCAGCCAGTTTCACATTGAGGAGGGGCGGTGCAGGTTCTGCAAGACCCGGATACCGGGGAGGTGGTCTTGATATGTCGGTGATTCGCCTCGTGCCACGGGCCATTTCAATTGCGACCCAAGGTGTTGAAGTCCAGGATCGAGGGCGTGGCGGGGGACCGCAACCGAAGGTTGCTCCTACAAGGGAGGAGGGAAGGAATCGCAACCAGGAGGTTGCTCCTACAGGGAATGGTGAATCAATCCTGTGTAGGAGCACCGGGACAAACCCCCGGTGCGATCTCCCTGCAGGCACGAAGGCCAGGGGAGGGGAGATCTTTGGCACGGATTACACGGATTGAATGGATTTTTTTGGCAATCAAGGTACCTTGATTGCCAAAACCTCCATGCGTTTGAGGCGCGCAGGGAATCGCAACTACAAGTTGCTCCTACAGGGGAGAGAAGAGGATATTGAATCGCAACCGGAGGTTGCTCCTACAAGGGAGGGGGGAAGGAATCGCGACCAGAGGTTGCTCCTACAGGGGAAGAATGAATGAAAGGAGAAAAATGTGGGCGTTAGAATAAACATCCATAAGACACACAGGCAATATACCGATGGAGTGGAAACGGTGCGTGTCGAAGGCAGAAACGTGGGGGAGTGCCTTGAAAACCTTGTCAAGAAACACCCTCAAATGAAGGAGGCTCTCTTTGATGGGAAGGGAAGATTACATAATTACGTGGAGATCTATGTGAATATGGAAAGTGCCTATCCTGAAGAGCTGGCAAAGCCTGTAAAAGACGGTGATGAGATACACATCACGGTAATGCTTGCCGGTGGATAGGAGAGAATAGAGAGGGCAGCAAAGGCCCGTTCCGGTGCAGGAAGGCCCTGGCTGCCCTGATTGTAGTGATGCTGGCTAGTGCTGTACCAGGAGGGTTGCCGCCTCTTTCTGTGCTACAGAGAGTTTCTTTGCCGCATCCCTCTTCTTGCGCAAATGCACGTCGTTGGCCTCCACATAGTCCACCGCCTTCATGTCACAGAACCGGACGCACTGGGGGTCCCCGTCGCACAGATCGCACTTGGCCACCTTTCTGTCTATGGGGTCAAAGTGCATGGCGCCGAAGGGACACACTGCGACGCAGGACCTGCAACCGATACAGACGTCATAGTTGACCAGTACCCTTCCAAGGTCTTCATCTCGCGAGATCGCCTTGACCGGGCATACGTTCAGACATGGCGCATCCTGGCACTGCTGACAGGACATGGGGACGTAGAGCCCCTCTGCCTCCCATTTCATGACTCTTATTCGGCTCCTGGAGGGATTGGAAACCCCTTCATGGGATGCGACACACACAAGTTCGCACAGTCTACAACCCGTGCATTTTTCATAGTCTATGGTGAGGACTTTAGCATTGGAATCCATGGGTAATTCTCTCCTTTCCTTCTCGATTGTGGCAATAGATTACAAGAGATGAGACGGTTCATTTTCCAGTCCTAGCCTCTTCAAGGTCTCCGGTTTGGGAGTCCCGTTCTCATCAAGACCTTTGATCTCATAGAACTCGTCGACCATCTTCTTGAACTTTTCCCGGTCAATGTATTTTCCAATGACATCCGGAGCCCCACGGGTGCACGGTTCGTCGAAATAGCGGTGGTTGAGCATGTCACCCTTTTTCAGGTCTTCCCTCTGAAGCCCTTCCCTCAGGTTGAAAAGTCTTTCCATCATGTTGCATCTCTCTGCAATTTCCCACAGTTCCTTGGCCGTGAATTCGAGACCGGTGTTGTAGTATATGACCCTTGTCCAGTCCTCGAAGTTGGGCAAGGTCGCGCCAAGGAAAGTGGTGTGGTACTTGCAAATCCCCAGGCAGTCCACTCCCATGTAACAGTTCTCCTGCCAGAAGACCTGCCATGGTTTTCCCTCGTAAGCCGTATGCTCCGAGCTCAGGGGCCCGTCATAGGGTACGGGGGTACTGTAGATCTTGCGCAGGACCTCCTCGGGCAGGTGATAAAGATCTATGGCAGGCCTGCTTCGGAGATGGTCCGAGCCCCTGGATGCAGTGGCAATGTTGAGGGCAAGGGCGGGAGTTGCCCGTTCGTCGGAGTGCAGATTACTCATCCCCTTGACCTGGACCAGGTAGTCGAAGGAATTCTTTCCGATCTTGTCGGCGGCCCGGACTCCTCCTTCAGCCAGGAGATCACCAAGCCATCCTTTTCTGTGGACTATCCGGTGTATCATTTCTATGACAGCCTCATCGTTTCCAAACCTGAGATCCAGGCCATCGGTCTCCTTCTGGCCGATGATCCCGAGTTCGTAAAGTTCCATGGCCCATGATATCAGGCTCCCGATCTCCAGGTTGTCCACGCCATACTGGTTTACGAGGTAATTGCCCGTGAGCACCGTCTCCGCGCGGGGAGTGTCTGGTTCCCCACCGAAGGCTCCCTGCGAGGTGTACTCAGGCCCTTCATCATAGCTCCCCGCATAAGGTCCGGAGGGGATCTTGTACTGGGCGCGGCAGTGTACCTGGCAACCGAAGCATCCTGTCATATGGTAGGGTCCCATTGTCTCCGTTGCGATCTCGTCCAGCCGTTCCGGTTCGATGTCGTCCGCATATTCACACTGGTTGTACTGGAAGTTCCTGCACCTTACGCCCCCCCAGGAATTTGTAGCACCCCAAATGAAGGGCGTACCAAGTGTCCCCTGGGTTTGGTTGACCTTGGCGCTGGTGATCTGGTCTATGAATCTCTTGTTGTATTCGAGGGCCTCGTGGGGGTGAGCTATCTTTATGTCCATGGTTCCCCTGGCCGCGACGGCCTTGAGGTTCTTGGAGCCCATGACGCAGCCCATGCCGGTCCTCCCTGCCGAGTTCTTGATGCCTGTCATGACGTTGGCATACCTGACCAGGTTTTCACCCGCAGGTCCGCAAACCGCACACTTGACCTCTTCGTCTTTGAGTTCTTCCCTTATGCGCCACTGGGTCTCGGTCACTGATTCGCCCCAGATGTGGCTGGCATCCCGGATCTCTATTTCTCCGTTGTGCACATAGATATACACGGGCTTCTTGGCCTTTCCCTTGATCACGAGGTGGTGAAACCCGGCCCATGCAAGCTCTGGTGAGAAAAACCCCCCCATGTTGGCGCTGCCCAGCATCTCGGTGAGAGGGGACTTTGCCATGACATGGGTCCTGGCGGTCGCTGAGGCAAGAGTGCCGCAAAGAAATCCGCCGCTCATTATCAAGACGTTGTCCGGGCCCAAGGGGTCGATCCCCTTTTTCGTGTGGTTGTACAGAAGATACGCATCCAGCCCCCTGCCGCCCAGGAGCCTTCGGCGGATTTCAAGGGGAATCGGCCTTGTCTCGATCTTTCCCGAAGAGAGATCAATGTAAGCTATTTTCCTGTCCAATGCCATTTTACTTTCCCTCCCTTTTAGCCCTGGTTTCCTGTGCTATCTTTCTGTTGACGTCCCATACCGGCCCGCGAATCCTGGGAAAATCCGGTTTTATCCATGCCACACGGTATTCAAGACCACAAATAGGGCACTTGACCGTCTTTGCGCCTTTCTCAGGTTGAAGTCTCCCCATGCAACTGGGGTTATGGCAGCGAACCTTGCCATAGGTTCTCGTCTTGCGAAGGCTTTCAGCCGTAGAAAGGTCTTCTTTTTCTCCTACCATTTGAATCCTCCTTTAATCGTGAAGGTTGTTAATTCCTTTAACTATTACTATTCGTGGGGAATACCAAGTAAACAGAGCGTGACCGCGTTCACGATCATGAACCCGGCTGCGTGGCGTATGTTAACATAGCTCCATCGGTTGTCAAGGGGAAAAAGCCCCCTTTTTCCACAGCAAAAGGCCACATTTTTTCACTGAGACGTTCATGAGCAAACGAATCTACGTCAGGAATTCCCAGGCCGGATTCCAGTCACATATTCTATGGTTCAGCATGCTGAACAGCATCAGGTTGCCCTTTCTCTCCCGCCTTGCCGTCAAGTTTCTGGGTCCAGGGTGATATCCTTCTGATGACGTCCCTGTGCCGCAGTTTCCTGCACGTGGGACAGAGCCGGAGATAATCAAAGGGGAAGCTCCTTTCAACTTTGTCCAGCTGGGGCTCCGGGACAAACAGGGTTCCACAGCTTTCGCAGGATTCAAGTTCGACC
Organism: Deltaproteobacteria bacterium; assembly: GCA_019308525.1. The sequence goes on along the minus strand of JAFDIC010000108.1, from coordinate 1,755 downwards.
GACCTGATCTTGTACTTTGCAGCCATTTGAAAAAACTTTCCGAGACCTATTTCGTGCCTCAGCTCAGCCGCGTTTTCCGGACAAACGTTCACACAGGCACCGCAGCAAATGCACTGGTAATGGGAATACGTGAAGATGCGCAGGTTGCCGGAATCACTGGTCTCCAATGTCTCCGTAGGGCAACTTATTTCACAGGAGGCGCAACCGGTACAATTCTCCTGGTTGAGTCTCGTCCGGCAGAAAAGGATTGCGGCCATCACCATCATCAGTTCACCTGACAGGATATGAAAGGTGGTCATATTTTCACTGAGAAAGGTTATACCTTCAAGGGTATCATGGGTCAAGAAGTAGCCCGTGACAAAGGGCAGGGCGGTCAGGACGATAATTGCGTAGTCCGAAGCAGCAGAAGAAGCCCTTGCAGAAGGGAGGATTATTCTTCTCAGGACGAAATAGAGGGCAAGGGCTATGACCAGGAGGGTCATCCAGTCGACCATGGCATCGGGCAATCCCGACCATTCCCATTCGAACCTGGACTCGGCCCAGAGGCTTATGTGTCCGCTGTACCAGACCGGGACAGCGATGAGACAAAAATGAAAAGTATAACGTGCCAGAGAATACAGAGGTTTTTTCAGGGCGGCCCTGTGGAAAGGAAGCAGGAAGCGAAAGAAGATGCCTGGATTGCTGGACCAAAAGCCTTGCTTGTGCCTGGTGCTCCTGACAATGGCAACAGCAAAAAAGATCAGTCTCGTTATGACGGCTGAAACCAGGGCAATGAAAACGAACCAGAGAAGGGGGCCCTCCACCACATATTCAAGATCCATTATACCTCCCGGTTCATAGGAAAGCGTCAAAGGGCGGCAAAGAGGTTCGATATCATGAACATAACAGGAAGGTATGATATCAGAAAAAGGGCGGGTGTCAAGGAAAACAGTTCATTGAGGTGAGGATAACCGTCCACGATTTTCTCTCCAACTGAATATTCAAGAATCCACTTGACAACAATTCGAGGAGGATTGTAGATTGAGAGGCTAGTTCAACATGGTGAACAATGGAAAAGGGATACGTAGCACCGTCAGTAAAAAAGGCCTTCGAGATACTCAAGGCGATCTCTGTCTCCAGGGAGGGAATGGGCATAAGCGAAATCGCGCGGAATCTGGCCATGGCAAAGAGCAGTGTCCATGGTATTATCTCCGCGCTTGAGGAACTGGGCGCCGTGAGACGCGACCCCCATACAAAGAAGTTTGTTTCGGGTCCGACATTGATCGAGTTGGGCAGGCTGGCCTACTCGCAGATCGACCTGAAGGATATCGCAAGGCCCATCATGGAGAAATTGATGGAAGAGACAGATGAATCTGTCTTTCTTGGTATTTTGAACGGGGAACACATCACGATACTTGATATCGTGGAGTCCAGGAAGGAGCTGAAGATCACCTCCCCCAGGGGCACCACGATCCCCATTTTTGCTGGGGCGACCGGGAAGGTGGTCCTTGCATCCATGGATGAAGAAAAGGCACTGGAGATCATCAGATCCAGGGGTCTTCCAAGATACACGGAAAAGACCATCACAGACCCTGAACGATATCTCCAGGAGATAAGGATGGCAAGGCAAAATGGTTATGCCATAGACGACGAGGAGTACCTGATGGGGGTGCGGGCCGTGGCCGCTGCAATAAAGGGAGAAGGGGATATGATCTCCACCATTTACGTGGTGGGCTTCAAGGCGGCAATGGACGAGCACAAGATGGGTCAACTGGT
>JAFDIC010000107.1 GCA_019308525.1 Deltaproteobacteria bacterium | reverse complement strand
CTTCCAGGACACACGGCTTCCGCCATGGTGGTGGCAGAGGTCTTTCTGTCCCCATTTCTGACGAGGCTTTCGGGGGAGAGGATCGAGGAGGGCCCTTTGCACCCCGAGGTCCAAGCAGAACTGGGCAGGAACATAGAGTCTGGAAGCGGTCGGGAGGAATATGTAAGGGTGAAACTTTTCAAGAAAGAGAACGGAAAACTGGTGGCAGAACCCGTTTTCGGTAAATCAGGCCTCATTTCCACCCTTGTGGAAGCGGATGGATTGTTGCGCATAGAAAAGAATCGTGAGGGCCTCTATCAGGGAGAGTCAGTCAAGGTGATGATCTTTCAGGAGAAGAGGGGGTAGCCTTTGAAGAGGCAGAGGCATATATACTTGGAAATGAAAGGCCTTGAGGAGGCAAGAAAGATATTTTTCTCCAGGTTTCCGCCTCAGCAAAGAACAGGGGAAGAAGAAGTCCCTGCTGAAGATTCCCTGTGGCGCGTCACCGCTGAACCTATCTTTGCAAGAATTTCCGCTCCCACATACCACTCCGCAGCCATGGACGGCATCGCGGTCAAGGCTGAAGATACCTACGGCACTACCGAAAGGAATCCCAAAATCCTGGAGATCGGTCGCGACGCCCTCTGGATAAATACAGGACAGGCCCTGCCTGAAGGCTTCAATGCCGTCATAATGGTGGAGAAGCTTTACCAGGTGGATGAAGAACACGTGGAGATCCGCTCGCCGGCATATCCCTGGGAGCATATCAGGAAGGTGGGTGAGGACATAGTAGCCACCCAGCTCCTGTTTCCTCAAAATCACCAGATCCGGCCCTACGATATAGGTGCCCTGGTTTCAGGAGGCGTCTTCAGGGTCAAGGTCTGGAAAAGGCCAAGGGTTGCCATAATACCTACGGGTTCAGAGCTGGTAAGCCCCGGGGATCTGCATGCGACAGGTGAACCGGACAAGGGGAGGATCATAGAGTTCAACTCTCTCATCATAGAAGCCCTGACAAGGGAATGTCTCGCAGTACCGGTCACCTACGACATTGTCTCCGACCTGGAGAACGAGATAAGGGATGCCCTGAAGAGGGCGGTAGAATCAGATGCAGACCTGATTATCATCAATGCAGGCTCCTCGGCAGGTAGCAAGGATTACACTGCCTCTGTCATAGGCGAGATGGGTCAGGTGCTGGTTCATGGGGTGGCCATGATGCCCGGAAAACCTACTATCCTGGGTGAAATCAACGGGAAACCAGTGATTGGTAATCCGGGGTACACGGTATCTGCGACCCTGTCCTTTCAGCAATTCGTAAGGCCCCTCCTTTACCATCTCCAGGGATTGAAGGTGCCCCGGGAGAAGAGGATCAAGGTTCAGCCCTCCCGTGATATCCCATCCAAGCTCGGGATAGAGGAATTCGTAAGGGTCAACCTCGGGAAGGTGAATGAAAGAGTCGTGGCCACGCCATTACCCAGGGCGGCAGGCTCAATCACGACGCTGACGAAGGCGGAGGGTATCATACGCATACCTTCGAACGTGGAGGGGATATCCCAGGACGAAAAGGTAGAGGCGGAACTCCTGGTGGACGAGGATGAGCTTCTCAACACGGTAGTTATTATCGGCAGCCATGATATCACCATAGACCTCCTTGCGGATGAAATAGGCAGGAGAGGTTATGACATTCGTGTATCTTCAGGCAACGTAGGCAGTCTAGGGGGGCTGATCGCCCTCCGAAAGGGTACAAGCCATATTGCCGGGTCCCACCTCCTGGATACAGAGACCGGTGAATACAACCTCTCATATGTAAGGAGATACCTCAAGGGGGTCAGGGTGAGCGTCTTTCACCTCGTGCTGAGAGACCAGGGCCTCATCGTCCCCAAGGGCAACCCCAAAGGGATCAAGGGGATTGAAGATCTATGCAGGGACGACGTGACCATAGTCAACCGTCAAGCCGGGTCGGGTACTCGGATCCTGTTTGACTACGAGTTGAGAAAACTGGGCCTCAGGCCCGAGTCCATAAAGGGATATGAGAGAGAGGAATTCACGCACATGGCCGTGGCGGTAGATGTACTCAGCGGGGCGGCAGATTGTGGCATGGGGATCTACGCGGCAGCCAAGGCGTTGGACCTGGATTTCATACCCATGGCCAAGGAGCAATACGACATCATCATACCGTCATCCCTGTTGAATAACACAAATATTCAACTCATACTCGAAGTCATAAGGTCGGGTGAGTTCAAGGAGAGGGTCTTTGCCCTGGGTGGGTATGATCCATCCAGGAGCGGGCAGTTCTGGGTGGAGCTGGGGTGAGAGAAAGGGGGGGTCACAGTACCGTGGGGGGCTTTAAGCTGAAATCAAGACAGTGGGTAGTGGATGACAAGGACAGGATCATCATCGGGGAAGGAAGGAGCAAGATACTGGAAAACATAGAGAAAACCGGCTCAATCAACAAGACGGCCAAGATGATGAAGATGTCCTACAAAGGGGTTTGGAGCAAGATAAAGACAACAGAGAGATACATGAAAATGAAGCTTGTCGAGACAGACAAGAAGAGAGGGTCCCGGCTGACCCCGGAAGGCAAGGAGTTGCTGGAGAAATACAACGATTTGAAGAGGAGGTGTTTGAAGGAAGATGATAAGATATTCCGTTCCATCTTTGATCAAAATAAGACATGGAAGAAGCCCTAGCTCCGGAATTTTGGGGCTGTTACCATTCGTGCCGTTGCCCGTATCCCTTGCTCCTGTTTCGAGAACGGCAATGACGCCGCAGTGTTAAGGCGGCCGGGATTTACACTGTCATATATCATTCATAGAACCCTGGGCAGCGGTTCGTTGCGGGGAGTGGAGAATCATGGTACCAATCATCTGTATTGTCGGTGGTTCAGGTTCGGGCAAGACGACCTACCTGGAGGGGCTCATCCCGGAGCTGAGAACCAGGGGGTTAAGGGTGGGAACGATAAAGCATCACGGGCATGACTTTGATATGGATTATCCTGGTAAAGATAGTTGGAGGCACAAGAGGGCAGGCTCGTCAATAGCCATGATTTCCTCTCCCTCACGCATAGGCGTGGTGATGGACGTGGAGCACGACCACAGGCCCGATGAACTGCTCCGGTTTTTCCCTGGCGTTGATATCGTTCTCTGCGAAGGGTATAAGGGAGAGGACAAGCCAAAGGTTGAGATATTCAGGTCCGAGGTACATGAAAAGCCTTTCTGCGCGGGAGACAAGAATCTAATCGCCCTCGTAACGGACAGGGAGGTGGAAGTCCAGGTACCCCGCTTTAGGTTCGCAGACAAGAAGGGGCTTGCGGATTTCCTGATAGAAAAATTTGATATCGCCAAGGGAGGCTCGAGGTGAGTAACTCGAGTGAGAAGGTATTACGGGACCATTTCGAGCGAGGGATTAGGGGATCTAATGGAATATCCTTGAAACGCAAGACAGGATGCAACTATAATACGTCTTACTTGCGCCAGACTGGCCCTTTTGTAGGAGGATTGGATTAGGAGGTTTGTCCGGGGTCAGCGACATAATACGAGGACGATATCAATGACACTAACAACAAATCCTTTTTTCTTGGCAATCACCAGTGCAGTATCCTTCAGAACAGGCTTCAGTTCTGACGTGCTTCAAATGCTCGCCCATGCTGGACCGGTGGTTAAGGCGGTACTACTGATCCTTTTGCTCTTTTCGGTTCTCTCTTGGGCGATAATATTCATGAAATGGAGGCTGTTCAGGAAGGCCAAGCAGGAGACGGCATATTTCTTGGACCTCTTTTGGGGAAGCTCTGCATTGAACCAGATATACGCCGACTCGGAAGACATGGTGTGGAGCCCTGTGGCACATCTGTTCAGGTCGGGTTACGCGGAGCTCAAAAGGGCTATGAAAATCCAAAACCCTTCCAATCCCGGTGAGTGGGACCCGGCGATGGTGCAACCTGTGCTGGAGAATGTTGGTCGTGCCCTGAGGAGGGAGACTATAGATCAAAGCAACAGGATGGAGAGGTTCCTTTCCTTCCTGGCGACGACCGGGAACACTGCGCCCTTCATAGGGCTGTTCGGGACCGTATGGGGTATCATGGAGTCTTTCAGGGGTATAGGCATGAGGGGTTCTGCAAGCCTGGCAGTGGTGGCTCCGGGGATTTCAGAGGCCCTTATTGCAACAGCGGCGGGCTTGGCTGCGGCTATTCCGGCGGTCGTAGCCTTTAACTATTTCAACCAGGGGGCAATGACCCTTCGTTCTGAGATGGATAATTTTGCTTCTGACTTCATGAGCCTCGTGGAAAGACAGTTCATAAAGCGCAGGATGGTCACAAGGGAATCCATGCAGGGCTTTGAACGGGCATAAGAGATGAACAACCCTGCCAACGGAAAGAGATTCATGTCGGACATCAACGTAACTCCCTTTGTTGACGTTATGCTGGTGTTGCTGATTATTTTCATGGTTACCGCTCCCATGATGATGCAGGGCGTGGAGGTGAACCTCCCTGAAACAGTCGCCAAGAACATAAAGACGTCCGAAGATCCCCTGGTGCTTACCATTAACAGGAAAAAGGAGATCTTTCTGGAGAGAACAAAGATAAAGCCCGATGAGCTTGAGAACAAGGTAAAGGCGATTCTCAAGTACCGGAAGAGCAAAGAGATCCTTTTGCGGGCCGACAAGGAGGTCCCCTACGGGTATGTCATCCAGGTCATAGCCGGCGTCAAGAGGGCGGGCGTTGACAGGCTTGGAATGGTGACCGAGCCCATTGATTGAGGGGCATAATAGGCCCTTAAGGCCACAGTATTCATGATAGTCGCATGGTCAAAAGGGAAATCCGGTGATACAAAGGACGAGGGGTGGAGCCCCATGCTGGTCCTTTCAATCCTGTTCCATGCCCTCTTACTTTCGCTGATTTTCTTTTTGCCGGAACCCATGTCAAAGACCAGTCGTTTTGAAGGCATGGTGTACGAAGTTGATCTGGTTGAATTGCCCTCGGGGGAACTGCCGCGGGTCAAAACCCCAAGAATCACCAGGAAAGAAGAGGCAAAGGCCATCGTTGGCAAGAAGCCGAAGGCCAAGCGCATCGTAAGAACGAAAAAGCGCAAGCCGGTGGTGATCGCCAAGAAGACCATCAATAAAAAGAAAATATTGCCGGAAAAGCCAAAGGCTGATCCTTCTAAACTCCTTGACCAGGTGATATCCAAGATAGAGAGAAAAGTCCAAAGGCAAGAGAGAGATCTTGGCAGGAACCAGGATGTGGCGCCCGGAGAAGAAGAGATCCTCGAAAGAGCCCTGTCAAGAATCGAGAAAAAGGCGATGGAGGGGAGCAAACAGGGTGGCAGTCGTGCCGGGGGCTTTTACGGGGTTTCCGCCGATATCTATAAAGCAGAAATCGACAATAGGATCAAGAGTAACTGGTCGTACCCGGTTGCTATTCCAGGTTCCAGAGGTCTGGAGGCCGTAATCGTGGTGAAGGTCAGGAGAGACGGGAAGATCATGGAAATGCAGTTCGCAAAGAGATCTTCGAATGCCATATTTGACCAGTCTGTGGCCAAAGCAGTGGAGCGCTCAGATCCCCTACCCCCGTTCCCAGAAGGGTACCTGAAGAGTTATGAAGAGATTCAAATACGGTTTAATCTCAAGGATCTTGAAAACTACTAGGATAGCCAGGGCAGTTCCCCTGCTTCTGGCCATTATGTCCGTTCATTTTCTGTCTCCCAGCACAGGAGAAGGGAAGCTCTTTATTGATATCAACTCCCCTTCAATCCAGAGGATCAATATTGCCATACCGGACTTCGTGAATCTCTCGAGTGGAAGAGAGCATGGAGAGCTGTCACGAGTCTTGCGTTCCGTGCTTTCAAGCGATCTTGGGCTGAGCGGTTACTTCAACTCCATGCCCAGGGAGGCATTCCTGGAAGAAAACGCCGAGTCCCTTTCCCCCAAGGAAATCCGCTTCAAGGACTGGTCCGTGATAGGCGCGGAACTCCTGGTGAAGGCAGGGTACAATACCATAGGAAACAACATTGAGCTGGAGGTGAGGCTCTTCGACGTCTTTTGGGGACGTCAGTTATTGGCCCGGAGGTTTCTAGGGAAGATAAGCAGACACAGGTACCTGATGCACCGGGTCAGCAGCGCAATCATCAAGCTGTTGACGGGGCAGGATGGGATATCCCTGACAAAGGTCGCCTTTGTCAGCAATGCGACGGGACATAAGGAGATATACGTATCAGACTACGATGGGCAGAATGTGAGGATGATTACTTCCAATAACAGCATCAATCTCTCTCCGAGATGGTCGCCAGAGGGGGACAAGCTGATCTTTGTCAGCTATAAGGACGGAGGCCCGATGCTGTATCTAAAAGACTTCAAATCCGGTGATGTAAAGAGAGTTTCCCAAAGAAAGGGCTTAAACATCGGTGCTGCATGGGCACCCGATGGCAAGAGACTGGCCCTTACTTTGAGCCACAAGAATGACCCAGACATATACCTGATCGATCTTGAAGGGAGGATCTTGAGACAGGTTACTGATCATTGGGGTATCGATGTTTCCCCCACCTTTTCGCCGGATGGGAAAAAGATCGCCTTTGTTTCCAACCGCTCGGGCTCGCCGCAGATATACGTCAAAGACTTGACCACGGGGAGCGAGCGGCGGATAACCTTCCAGGGTAACTATAATACCTCTCCTTCATGGTCCGCCCTGAACCGGATCGCTTTTTCCGGCATGAGTGACGGGAGCTTTGACATCTTCACCATAGACCCGGAGAACGGCAAACAAAAGAACCTGACAAGGGGAGCGGGGAGCAATGAAGACCCTTGCTGGTCTCCAGACGGCAGGTATATCCTGTTTAGCTCCAACAGGGATCGCCGCTATCGCCTTTACATAATGAATGGGAATGGGTTAGACCAAACCAGGATCACCGATCTGAAGGGAGACCAGACTGCACCTTCATGGGCCCCCTACTGATCCTCATGTTTGCCAGACGGGGATTTAGAAAACCACTGGATTGCAAAAAAAATTTTAGCCTTATCTAAATTCTTGAAATAATAATAAGAACATGATAAAAACACAACACTTCTACCTTGCCAGGGAAAGTCTTTCAATGTCTTGATAAGTATAAACCTAATGAATTCAGGAGGTAATCTAGGATGATAAGGAAAACGATAATGGTACTGGGTGTAATGGCATTTGTGCTATCAATGCTGATGGTCAGTTCCTGCGCCAAGAAACAGGTAAGAATGGAAGAGGAGGTGACCAAGCCGGCTCCTGCTCCAGGGCCTGCTCCAGGGCCGCAAGCGGCCCCTGCGAAACCCGGGGTGGAAGAAGAGAAGTACAGGAAAGCAGAGGCCGAGAGGGAGGCAAGACTGCGGGAGATCGAGAGGGCGCAACAACTTCGAAATGAAATACGGGAGTTCGAATCCGAACATATCTATTTTGATTTTGACAAGGCGGAACTCAAGCCGCAGGCGCGGAAAGTTTTGGTGAAAAAGGCGGAATGGTTGCGGAAACATCCCGAATACAATGTCGTCATAGAAGGTCACTGCGACGAAAGGGGTACCAACGAGTATAACTTGGCCCTCGGAGAAAGAAGGGCAAACGCCGCATGGAGGTTCCTCAATGCGTTGGGTATCTCCGGAGAGAGGATGTCCACGATAAGTTACGGGGAAGAGAGACCGCTGGATCCGAGACACAACCCGGAGGCCTGGGCCAAGAACAGAAGGGACGAGTTCAAGCTCGTGAAGTAGGCCCTTCACGTTCAACTCCTGCGGTGGACCTCGTGGCACCTAAAAGGGCCGAGCAGGGTTTCTTGTCGATAGGTCCTCCTGTGCCGGGGACGAGCACAATGATCGAGTCGGGGTGGGAGATGGCGGAGTCCGGGGAATCGGAGTCCGCATTTCTCCCTCCGCTCAGCTTATGAAGAGAAACAGAGTAGCAGAGACTATGGGAAGCACTGCACTTAGAGAAACGGTACGGTCCATTGTGACGGTGGGGATGGCCTTTCTTCTGACATCTTGCATATCTCAGACTGACTTTGCATATCTCAACGACCAGGTAAACATCCTTGCCAGGCAGGTCGCGGAGTTGAGGAGGTCTCAGGAGGCCCTGGAGAGAAAGCTGGGTACCGATCTGGAGGCGAGCCTCAGCGGCATAAGGGCCAGTCAGGCCGAATTGAGCGCTGACATGGATCAGACAAGAGAGGAGATAAGAAAGCTCTCAGGCCGGGTGGAAGACAACGAACACATGCTCAGAAGGGTGGTGGAAAGGGATCTTGGCCAGCAGGACGTCTTCAAGGAGAGGGTGGCCAGCTTGGACGAGAGGGTCTCAGATCTGGAGATTCTGATCAAGGGAAGCTCGGCGGCGAGATTGCCCAGGACCCGCCCGAAGGAGGAGGGGCAAAGAAGGGTGGCTTCCGAGGGGACACGAAAGGAGAGGCCACCTGTATCCCCGCCACCTCTCAAAGAGAAGAAAAAGTCGCCGGAGTTGGAACTCTATGATGCTTCCATGGCCTCGTACAAAAAGGGGAGGTATGAAGAGGCCATGATGGGCTTCAGAGAATTCCTCAAGAAATACCCGGCGTCTGACCTGGCAGACAATGCCCATTTCTGGATCGGTGAGTCTCTCATGGCCCTTAAGCAGTACGAGAAGGCGATCCTGGCTTACCAGGATGTCATCAAGAAGTATCCCAGGGGCAACAAGGTGCCAAATGCCATGTTGAGACAGGCGATGGCTTTCCTGGAAATCAAGGATAGGATAAGCGCCAAACTGTTACTTAAGAAGATCATAAAGAAATATCCCCGCTCAAATGAGGCAAAGATAGCACAGGTAAAACTAAGACAACTGAAATAAACCTCTCCCCTGACTTCGCAAAGGGAATCTCGCCTCCATTTCGGCAAGGTACAGAGTATTCGGGCTGAGGCGCACGAGGACAAAGCACCTGAGCCTATTGCACTTACGGCGGAATGATTCATGCCCGATCTCCTGCACAGGAAAAGGACCGCTTGAAGCCTCGATCCTCGGCAAGAAGGGGCGAGGGAAGCAGTTTTGACCCGGGTTCCTCTTTCAGGGGCGGCATTTCTTGCAGGGGCTGAAGCCGTTCCAGAATGCGCTCTTGCGGTCTTTGAACACCAGCCTATTCTTGGGCCATATCCTCCTGCCAAAGGGGCAACTCGGCCGATGGAAACGAAAAGACTTCTTGCTGGCGATGTAATATTCTTCTATCTTGATGGGCTGATTTTTCCATATCCCCAGACCTTCAGTCATTGCAATTCTCTGCATTCTTAACAACTGCTTGAAATGCTTAAGGTTTGGTCTATCAGCCAGGACATGGGCCAGGCCTTTTCTTACCAGCATCCCATTTACCATGAGGCCGCTTTCAATGTATACATAGGCAAGGAGGCGGCCATAACGGTCTCTTTTCTTCTTGTCGAGCTCGAGCCTTATGGGCTTGCCCATGACTAATTCCTCGTTGAACTCTTTTGCCTCTCGGGCCATGAATTCATTTTTGTTCCCTTCGTGGTCCAATTCAGGGGCATCGATACCTGCATACCTCACCCTCTGACCGGTTTCAAGGAGGATGGTGTCACCGTCATAGACGTATTTGACAAAAACTCTCTCTTTTCTTACAAACGCTAAAGAGAGGAAGAGGCAAATAACAAGCAGGATGAGATTTTTGCGTTTCATAGCTTATAGTTATCCTTAATTTCTTAGAATAAAACTTGGAAAAAGACAATGCACATTAAATATGCAAAGATAAGGTGTTTTTGTTAACTCTTAACAGTTTTTTATTGACTTTAGAGGTTTTGGGTACTATAAATTATTATGAGCCTTTAAAGAGAAAACAATTGATTTAGAAACATATGTACGGGAGATTACCATGCCACAGATTATGACAACAAAGGAATTGGCAAAGTACCTCAAACTACATGAAATAACTATCTGTAAATATGCCGCGGAGGGGAAAATACCCGCAATACGTATCGGCCGTGTTTGGCGGTTTGACAAAGAGGCCATCGACAAATGGATAAGTGGCGGGCAGAAAAAATAGATCATGGAACAAGAAGGCAATAAGAACAAAGTCAATATCGCACTGGAGGACAATACCGGCGCCCTGCTGATGATCAACAAGAAGGAAAGGAGACTCTTGAGGGAAATACTGTCTGTCACTCTTAAATCACCCCATTCAAGGGAGTGGATTGCAAAGAGGGAGTTACCACAGGTCGCCTCCTACCCGTAAAGGAGATAGGCTTCGCGCCATTTCGAGAAACCCCGCAGGTCCTCCTTCCATTTCTCCCGTATGACCTCAACAGAGGCCCCTTTCTCTATTTCTCTTCGCACGGCCGTGTCACCGATTATCAAGTCTATTGGTAACTTTTCGAATTCATATTCGTAAGGAGGTTCTTTCCATTGAAAATCCTTTTCGTGAGTTTCTATGACCGCCCTGAGGACGGATAAGGCAGTGTAGTAAGGGCTGTATTTCTCCGGGTCCAGGACGTGGATCATGAATCCTGAACAAATTTCACCGGACCACTTGTTGAAGGTGGGACGAAATGAGATCTCTTGAAAGAAACAACCGGCCATGGAGTCTGGATCAAGGGCCTTTCTTAGGACCATGGTGTCCAGGTAAGGCGCGCCGAATATCTCAAAGGGCCGACAGGTCCCCCGCCCCTCTGAGAGGTTCGTCCCTTCCCATATGACTTGTCCGGGATATACCTGTGCTGTCTCCCAAAGGGGCATGTTGGGCGAGGGCATGATCCACCTGAGCCCGGTATCACGCCAAAGCATGTGCCTTTGCCACCCTCTCAGTGGCACGATCTCCAGATCGCTACCGATTTTGAATTCCTGGTTAAGCATGCTCGCGATTTCACCCATGGTAAGACCATGCCGCATGGGAAGACTGTAGGGGCCGACAAAAGAATAGAGTTCAGGCCGCAGTAAGTTCCCCTCCACTATCCGGCCTCCCAGGGGATTAGGGCGATCAAGGATTATGATCCGTTTTCCGGCCCTGGCGGTCGCCTTGAGACAATTGAGCACTGTCGTAGCAAAGGTGTACACCCTGGTCCCCACGTCCTGGAGATCCACCAAGAGGATGTCGAAGAGGTCTAACATCTCCCGAGTAGGCTCCCTTACAGAAGAATAGAGGCTGAATACCGGGATTCCAAGCCTCTTGTCACGGCCGTGTGCTGTCTCCACCATGTTATCCTGATCCAGGCCTTCATGCCCGTGCTGGGGGCCCAATAACAGCTTGAGGTGGTCACCGAGGAGGCGTGAGACGACCTCTTTGGACGGGCAGAGGTGATTGTCAACGGATGCCTGGTTCGAGAGCAGGGCCAGGCGATAACCTTTGAGTTTTTTCCAGTAACCCTCCTTGAATACCTCTATACCGGTAAGAGTACTAATCATCTTTCCTTGCCCATCTGATGCAGCGCAATGCCCCTCGCCAGATCCCGCCCTGCGAAGAGATGGGCTTTCTCCGAAAGCATCAAAATTGCAATAGACAAGCGTATCCTACCATGCTAGCATGCCAAATCTCAAGCCTAGTCCTTCGATTCACAATACCCCTATTTGTTTACTCAGGACTTGGTGCTGAGCGAGCACTAATAGGCGTTCTCAGGGGAAAGATACGCCACCGTAATCGCGAATCGAAGCACTTAGCTGGTTATTGCCCATAGGTTACCATGGGCGCATACTGAGAAACAGGAGAGATTCGGCTTTCAGGAGGGTACGTCCATGTTATTGAGCTTGATGCGGAGGCATGCAAAATCGTGGATCATCAAGTTTCTGATTGGCATGATCGCCGTGGTCTTCATATTCTATTTCGGTTATTCCTTCAGGGCCAGGGAGGGGGTAAAAATTGCCTACGTAAACGGCGAAGTGATAGCGGGAGTTGAGTATGACAAGACATATCGAAATATGCTACAGACCCTTCAGAGAGAATACCGCGAAGTATGGAGCGATAACCTGATAAAGGCATTTAACCTCAAGAAGAGGGCCCTTGAAAAGCTAATAGATGAAAAGCTTGTAAGCCAGGAGGCCAGGAGGATAGGCTTGGATGTCACAGAGAAGGAGATACAGGAAAGGATACTTTCCTATCCCGCCTTCCAGTTCCTTGGCAGGTTTGATGAATCAAGATATCGTTTTCTTTTGCAGCAGAACAGGATGGAGCCCGAGGACTTTGAGGCTGAGATCGGCCGTGAGTTGCTCCGGGAAAAGATCGCACAATTCCTCACCAGTTTCAGCCTTGTAACGGACAGGGAGGTCCTGGATTATTACACTTACTCAAATTAGAAGATCAAGGTAAGCCTGATCCAGTTCAAACCGCAGGACTACAAGGATGTTGTCAAAGCAGACCCGGAGGGGATGAAGAAGTATTTTGCGGAACATCGGGAAGAGTACCGGATACCCGAAAAAATAAAAGTTGTCTACATCCCTGTAGACCCGTCTATGTTCAAGGACCAGGTGAGAATCACCGATGAACAAATCAGGGCTTACTACGAAGATAATATAGAGAGGTTCCGGGAGGAAAAGAAAATCAAGGCCAGACACATACTGCTTAAGGTGCCCCCGGATGCCACAAAGGAAGAGGAAGAAAAGGTTAAGGAAAGGGCCCTGGAAGTCCTGAAGAAGGCCAAGGGGGGCGAGGACTTTGCAGGCCTTGCCAAGAAATATTCTGAGGGGCCGACCAAAGACAAGGGCGGAGACTTGGGTTATTTTGCCAGGGGACAGATGGTCAAGGCCTTTGACGAGGAGGCTTTTAAACTGAAAAAGGGTGAGATAAGCGACCTTGTCAGGACGCCCTTTGGATACCATATAATCAAAGTAGAGGACATCAAGGAGGCCAAGACAAAGGCCCTGGAAGATGTGAAGGAGAAGATCAGGGAGGAGTTGATCAATATAGCGTCCATGGACATTGCACACGAAAAGGCGCTCTCGCTGGTAGACCAGATGCCCTATGACGTGGACCTGAAGGAATACGCAAAGGAAAATGAGATGGAGGTGAAAGAGAGTGGGTTTTTTTCCAGGAACGAACAAATACCAGGCATAGGCGGCGATGAAAAGCTTAAGCAGACCCTTTTTGCCTTTGAAAAGGGTGACGTAACAGAGGTGGTTGAGTCTGGAGGCAAGTTTTATATTATCCAGGTTTCTGACAAGCAGCCTTCATATCTCCCCGAGCTGGAAGAGGTCAAAGAAAAGGTCGCCCAGGACTACCGCCTTCACCTTGCGAAGCTTGAAGCCAAGAAAAGGGCAGAGGAATACCTGGCACAATTGAAGGCGGGGGCGGAGTGGGACACCCTATTGAAGAATAATAACCTGAAGGCTGAGGAGAGCGGTCTTATCACGAGGAGAGTGGTCCTTCCACAGGTAGGCTATGCCCCTAAGTTCGTGGAAGTGATATTCAGCCTCAGCGAGAAGAAACGTTATCCAGATGAGGTCTTTGAGAGTCCAAGGGGGGCCTTCATCGTCAGGTTTGAGGGCAGAAAAGGGATTGACCAAAAGAAATTTGAAGAGGAAAAGGAATCTTACAGGCAGACCTTGATACAGCGTAAGCAGCAGGAAGTGTTCCAGGACTGGCTTGCGGCTCTGAGGGACAAGGCGAAGATAGAGGTCCTGGTTCCGATCGACGAAGGCCAGTGACCCCGGGCAGACATGAACTAGGAATCTTTGGTCCTTATCGTGTATTTCTTGCCGTCCATAGGAAGGAAGAAGGCGCCTTCCTGCTCGATCATGAATTCACAGATCTGATAGTAGGCAGGACGGCTGAAACGTGCCGGGAACTTACCGTCCTTGACGCGACAATAGAGGACGTTATCTTTGCCCACCCACAGTGACTCAGGGGCGAGCTCTTCCCTCGTATCGTCGTTCAAATAGAGGACAAACGCGTATCGATCTGGTCCCCCTCTCTCCTCTCTTTCCGCCCTGTGCACCACAAAGGGAGTGTCTTCAACATCTAAGGAACACCTCTGCCCGTTCCAATCGATGATGTATCGCCCTTGTGGATCTATTTCCATGTGTCGATAGAAGTGCAGGATGATTTCCCGGCGTATTATCTCAGCGCCTTCGTAAAACCAGCGTCCCTCCTTGTCAATGAAAATCATGCAAGGCGGGATGTCCTCACTTTTTCCCATTTTTGCCTCTTCTTCTCCGCCCCCTTTTCCTTGCTCCCGTCTTGGCGGTCGCGGAGGTCGGCGGTTCTATGCCCCTTTCGTTCAACCATGCTCTTGCCTCGTGGTGCAGGTCCTTTAGGGCGGAACGCACGAGTATGGCCTTGTACATCTCGATCTCTGCCAGTTCGTCACTGAGACCGAGGCAATGGGATAATTTGCCCGCTTGAGCCGGATGTCTTGCCACGTGTGCCTTGAAGGCCTTTGCGTCCCTGAGCCTGAGGACCCGGTTTAGTCCCCTGTGAAAATTGGCATAACCCTGTTCAAATTCTCGCTCATCCATTCGCCCTATCCCGGATGACACTCCTTGATCTGTTCTGGGCACCGGATTGTCTCCGGTGCCGGATCATGGTGATTACTACATCAATATGATCCAATCTTCAACTAATTTTGATAGTCACTGAATGGGCGGCGATCGGGGACAGGGATGCAGTATCCCCTCCCTTTGTCCCGATAGCGTAAGGCGTTGCGGGTCCTTTTGAATTGCCACTTGACAGGGATATCCTGTTTCTCTAAAAAGGAACCAGTTGGTGGCGATTGAAAACCAGATACCTTTGCTTGCCGTAAAGGAGGTCAGGGAAATGCCAGATGCGGAGAAGATCTTAGATGCCAGAGAAGTTTCGGAAATGCCCGTTGAGAATAATGCCCAAAGGACCAAGCGCATAAAGGGGACCGACAACGTAGGATGGGGAATGAGAAATCGGCTCTCCAGGCTGATAGGGCCTGACGGCCACTGCCAATTCCTCCCCATTGATCACGGGTACTTTCAGGGCCCTACGAGGTGCCTGGAGAGACCGTGGGAGACCGTGAAAGACCTTTTGCCCTATGCTGACGGGTTGTTCGTCACTCGCGGCGTCTTGCGCTCAGCGATTGACCCGGATGTTGATACCCCGATAATCCTGAGGGTCTCCGGGGCCACAAGTGTGGTAGGGAAAGACCTTGCCAATGAGGTGTTGATCACTTCGATGGAGGAAATCATTCGCCTGAATGCTGCCGCTGTCGGTGTATCCGTGTTCGTGGGAAGCGATTATGAGAAGGAGACCCTTGAAAACCTGGCGGTCTTGGTCAACGAGTGTGAAGATTACGGAATCCCGGTGATGGCGGTAACAGCGGTAGGCAAAGAGTTGGAAAAGAGAACGGCCCGGTACCTTGCGTTGGCGTGTCGCATTGCAGCCGAGCTCGGTGCCAGGATAGTAAAGACTTATTATGCCTCTGAAGACTTCGACAAGGTGACGAATGGTTGCCCTGTACCCGTAGTGATTGCAGGTGGGCCAAAGTGCGAAACCGAGCTGGAAGTCTTTGATTTCGTCTACGATGGCATGCAAAAGGGGGCGATCGGGGTCAACCTGGGCCGCAACGTCTGGCAGAATCCATACCCCCTTGCAATGATGAGGGCCCTCAATGCCATTATCCATGATAAGGCCACGCCGAAGCAGGCACAGGAGGTGTACGATGAAATAAAGCAGAGAAAGGGCGAAGGGCCCCTGGGCAATGACTAGGTCCTTGGGGTCGGGAAGATGTCCACTTCTTTCGGCAGTTGGGGATAAATCGGTTCTGGTGGGATTATGGGCCACAATAGAATGATGAGAGTCGCGATGTATTACAGCAACCGGGACGTGCGAATCGAGGAGATGGAGGTGCCTACCATTGGTCCCGGGGAGATCCTCTTGAAGGTAGTGGCCAGCGGCATTTGCGGAAGCGATGTCATGGAGTGGTATAGGCGGGACAAGGTACCCCTGGTCCTGGGGCACGAAGTTTCCGGTGAGGTCGTATCCGTGGGCGAAGGGGTCGAAAAGTTCAAGACCGGGGACCGGGTTGCAGCGACCCATCACGTACCTTGCAATACCTGCCACTATTGCCTCAATGGTCATCACACCGTCTGCGACACCCTCTTGAGGGGGACACATTTTGATCCGGGTGGTTTTGCCGAGTACATCAGGATACCCGCGATAAATGTAGACAGGGGTGTGTTCCATATTCCCGAAGCAATAAGCTTTGAGGAGGCCTCATTCATGGAGCCCCTGGCATGTGTTCTCCGGGGGCAGAGGAACGTGAGATTCGATCCTGGACAATCCGTCCTGGTGTTGGGCAGCGGCATATCAGGCCTGCTTCACATAGCCCTTGCGAGGAATCTGGGAGCGGGGTTTGTAGGGGCGG
>JAFDIC010000106.1 GCA_019308525.1 Deltaproteobacteria bacterium | reverse complement strand
TATGGTGCTGACCAGGAGGCCGAACATGCCTCCGAAGAGCCCCTTGGCTATGGACCCCGAGGAGAGTCCTGCCATGACCGTAATCCCGAAGATAGCTATCCAGAACATCTCGGAAGGACCAAATTTCAAGGCTATCCTCGCAAGAGGGGGTGTGAACAGGATCACGATCAGCATACCGAAGAGCCCGCCGACCAGGGAGCTGATGAAACAGAAGTACAGGGCCTTCTGGGACTTTCCTTGCTGGGCCATTGGGTGGCCGTCCAAGAGGGTTGCGATATTGGCCGGAGCTCCGGGGATGTTTATGAGGATCGCAGAAATAGCACCACCTGCTACAGTAGCCGTATAGACCGCTCCTAGGAGGATCAGGCCTGTGGTGGGATCCATGTGAAAGGTAAAGGGCACGAGCAATGCGACGGCCATGGTGGGGCTCAAACCGGGTGTTGCGCCGAGAATCAATCCCCCTATGACTCCAAGCACAAGGGTGATCAGGTTGACAGGGGTAAGGGCCAGCGGAAGATATTGGAGGAACTCACCCATAACTCATCCCCCATTTCAAATAATTGTCTCACTGCTATTGATCCGTGTCAAACGTGCGTCCTCAAACACAGAAGCCAGTTTCCCGCAAGATTTCTTGTTGGCTTTTCCAGGCAAAGGGCACAAGAATCACCTTGTGGCCTCAAGCTCTTGTACCAGCTCCGGGAGCTTGAGACGTTGGATCTTCCCTGATGGTCCCTTGGGCATTTCGTCCATGATCTTTATGACCTTGGGAGTCTTGAATTTGCCCAGGTGCTCCAAGCAAAACTCCTTTAGTTCTTCTTCGGTCGTGCTGAAACCGGGCTTGAGGACCACGCATGCTATGATCTCTTCGCCGTAGTCTTCGTCGGGTATCCCGACAGCGGCCGCATCAAGGACAGCGGGGTGTTTATAGAGCACCTCGTCGATCTCCCTGGGTGCTATGTTTTCACCACCTTTTATGATAAGCTCTTTCAAGCGACCGGTTACAAATACAAAACCGTCCTCATCCATATATCCCAAATCTCCTGTATGGAGCCAACCATCTGGTTCCAGGGCCTCGGCGGTCTTGTCAGGCGCCTTGTAGTAACACTTCATCACGTTGTCCCCCTTGATCATGATCTCTCCCTGAGTGCCCCTGGGGACCTCATTGCCGTGTTTGTCGACGATCTTGGCCTGGTTGCCCACTGCCTGGCCAGGGGACCCGTATTTTCTCTTTGCAGGATCAATCGGGTTGGAAAAAACGGGCGCGGCGGTCTCGGTCAGTCCCATGGTTTCGACAATGGAGATCTGGAATTTCTCTTCAAACCTCCTGTGCAAGGATGGAGGCAGGGCCGATGAAGCGGAACGCCCGAAACGCAGTTGATCAAGGCTATAACCTTTGCCCTCGATTTCCGTGGCGTTTGCCAGGTAAGAGATAATGGTGGGAACAACGCTGAACCATGTACAGCGGTACCGGGAAATAAGCTCCCAGAAATTGGAAGTGCTGAATTTATGAGGCATCACAACGCTGCCGCCACTGACCAGTGGGGCAACGGCCGTCACTACCTCTCCGTTAATATGATACAGGGGAAGGGAGCACAGTGCCCTGTCCTCCGGGGTAAGCTGGTGGGCCATGGCTGTGTACTGGCCGCCGGCGACCATATTCTTGTGGGAGAGGATGACACCTTTGGGCAAGCCGGTGGTACCGGAGGTATAGAGCAACAGTGCATCATCATTTTCTTCTATACCAGGTAAAGAGATGTGGGATAGGTCTTCTTCCGGATCAAATACGTTGGGAGAGTCAACATCGATCTCAATCAGTTCAATGTCCCGGTCCACTTTTTCACAGGCCTTTCTGAGCCTTTCCTCCTGGTCCGAGGCAAAGAAGACGAGCTTGGTGTCAGAATGATCAAGGACGTATTCCAGTTGAGACTGTTGTGCCATCAGGTTAAGAGGGGCGATCACAATCCCGGAATACATAGTGCCCAGGAAGATTTTGGTGGTCTGGTATCCGTTGCCGAGCATAAAGGAGATCTTGTCTCCCTTTCCTATGCCCCGTTTAAAGAGATGTCTTCCAAACCTTTCGGAGTCCTCCTTGAGCTGTCCATATGTTAGTTTCAGGTTCGGCTCAGGAGCAAACATGTAAATCTTGGAAGGAGTCCTTCTCGCCATCTCATCAATCCAGTACCTTATGGTACGCATATAACCCCCTCCTTTTTTGGGGCTGTTGCAACCCCTCCCCATTAGAACACCAGCCCGCGACACTGATCAGAAGACCTGAATCCCTTTTTTCCCCTACTGTCCCTAGTCAGGAAAATATTCAAACCCGATTTCCAAGGCCTCTTTATTCTTATCGTGGAATTTTGGTATGACCTCCAGGACACTTTTCAGCATAATATCCTTGTCAAAGACTTCTATGGTCTTGGCCATGACTCCCAGGACAAGTGTATTGGCAAACAAGGGGCTGTCAAAGTGTTTGACAGACAGCTCCTTGGCAGGAAATGCCCTTTGTTTGCAGGCAAGGCTCTCATCTATCTTATCGACAAAGGCAGGATCGTAAATAATGAGCCCGTATTCTGGCACCGTATCTTTGAAGCGGTTGTAAGCGGCATTTGAAAGGGCAATGAAGTAATCAGGAGATTCGCACATGGGGCTGTCGATAATATCCTTGGAGAGAACAACCTGGCTTCTCACATAACCCCCTCGCATCTCGGTGCCATGGCTTTTCAGCATGGTGACATGAAGGCCCTGTTTGACACCGGCCTCTCCTATTATCTGGCCCAGCCTGACAACGCCCTGTCCGCCGAATCCGCTCGCCACTATCTCAATGCGGTCTTTCATATCGTTCCTGTCCTCCTGATCTTTTCCACGGTCTCGTGAATGAACTCGTGAAATTCCGGCCTCGAGTTTGATGCGTCATGCCAGATCCCCGTGGCCCAGATGGTGTCTTGCTTCTCTTGACCGAGAGGAGCGGCATGTTCCTTGATCCACCTGTAGATATTGACCTGATTTCTGGAGCCCAGTTCCCTGGAGGCAAAATTGGTCGGGCAGGGATAGGGCATATGCACCAGGGAGAACCCATTGTTGAGGATCGCTTTCTTTACTGTTTCAACAGCCCATGGTCCATCCATTGCAACGTGCCTGGCGAGGAACGTTGCGCCTGCCCCCTTGAGAATCTCCAGTACATCCATCTCACCGCTCATCAGGTTGGCCTCATACATCCCGTAAGGACTGCTGTCCGTCTTGCTTCCCTGGGGGGTCGTCCAGCCATACTGACCACCCGTGGATTGATAGCCCAGGTTATCATTGACGATAACCGTCATCTCGGCATTGCATCTGGCCGCATGAATAAGGTGATTCATGCCTATGCCAAAGGCGTCGCCATCTCCCACAGTCAATATGATCTTTTTTTGACGGGGCAGGGCGATCCTGAGGCCCCTTGCAATGGCATAAACTCTTCCATGGGTCCCTGCGAAGCCATCCCCCTTCCAGGTCCCGAAGGTCTGTCGTCCGGCACATCCTATGGAAGTCCCCCATATTACATCCGCGACATCCAATCCAAGCTCGTCTATGGCTTGAACCACTATCTTGTGGTTCATCCCCAGGCCACACCCGGAACAGGCTGTGCTGGGTATCTTCCTGGAACGCAAATACTTAGACGTCAAATCACTCGATCTGTACTCCATTTCACCATGCCTCCAATTCCCAACCCTTACGGCCAAGGGGTTCGTTCTCGAGGAGTCTTTCAAACGCTTCTATGAGGTGAGCCTGCTTGGGAAGGTCTCCGCAAGATCCCAGGAAATGGACCTCCGAGTCCTTAGGAACCGCCCTTTGAACTTCTCGTACGAGCTGCCCATCCCAGTTGAGTTCCACCACCAGGTACTTGGTCCTCCTGGTGAAATGCTCGTCAGGGAAAGGCCACAGGTTGATAAGTCGAAGCGAACCCACCTTGAGCCCCTGTTGGCGAGCCTTGATCACCGCTGTATTGACGACCCGGGAAGGGGTCCCGTAGGAAACTACAACAAGGTCGGGCTCATCACCCATGTGCTTTTTCTCGTAAAGGTGGCTGAACATATGCCTGTTGTTGCGGACCTTGTATATGAGGCGATAGGCGTGTTTGTGATGGGCCTCAACTTCCTCTATATCATAACCTTCTTCTGTAGGGGTCCAGTCCGAGCAGAGGGCGCCGGTGTTGTGCCCCAGCACCACAGGGGGAATGTCCAGGGCATCTGTGGCCGGATAAAACTCCGGGCCCTGGCATACCTTTCTGGGCCAAGTGCGAAACCCCATTTCTTTCATCTCATTGTCGTTCTCCGGGACTGTAATATCTTCAAAACCATCGGTAATGAGCTGGTCAGCCAGTACAGACACGGGCATTCTGAACCGCTCAGCCAAGTAGAAAGCTTCCACGGTCATGGCCATACATTCTTGAGCGGAGTTAGGCGCCAGGCAAATGGTCTCGAAATTCCCTCCTTGAGTGGGATACCGCATCAGGTAGAACTCACCCTGTCCCGGAGCCCCGGTGATACCACTGACAGGGCCCACGCGGCCGGAGTTGAGGACCACCAGGGGAGTCTCGCAACCGAGTGCCCAGCCGTAAGGGTCGGCATAGAGGATGAACCCGGGCCCTGAAGTCGCTGTCATGGCCTTCATCCCTCCCAGCGCGGCCCCTATACACATGTGCATGGCAGCGCACTCGTCTTCTGCCTGGAGAAAAACGCCGCCGACCTGGGGCAATCTCAAGCTCATGGCCTCTGCCAACTCGGTGGCGGGAGTTATGGGATAGCCTGCAAAAAACCTGCATCCCGCCAAGATTGCCCCCTCGGTGATTGCAAAATTCCCTGTTTCCAAATACCTCTTCATATCTAAAATCTCCCTTCGCTTCAGGCAGCTAATTGCTTGATATCGATTGCAAAATCAGGACATGAGAAGAAACACTTGAAACAACCGCAACACCACTGGGAAGATTTGACCACCAAAGGCCTGTATCCTTTGGAATTGAAGAAGTCCGCAGGTGCGAATACTCCCATGCCACAGACCTCCGCACAATAGCCGCATTCCTTGCAATTCTCGGTGTTGAGGGTAACCTCGAAACGCCTCACGTCACAGCTAAGGCAGCGATTTGATTCGGAGACAATCTGCTCGTCTGAGAGACCCAGTTCGACCTGCTCGAAACCCGAAGTCCTTTCCCAAGCCTTAAGAAGGTTCATCTGGGCGCGGGGTCTGACTGTAACAATCTCCTCTATGGCTACTTCTTCCTCAGGCGCAGCAAGTGTCTCCTCTATGTCTCCGTCACCGCCCAGATAGGTGTCGATAGCCGCCGCGCCCCTTCTCCCGTGTGCAATGGCATTGATGATTGAATCAGGTCCCGAAACTGCATCGCCCCCGGCAAAGACCCCTTCATGATTCGCAGCCAGCGTCTCGGCAGAAACCTCGATGCGGTTATCCTTTGTTATGGATATGTCCCCGGAACCTTTCAGGTACGCGAGATCGGCCTTCTGTCCCACCGCGAGAATTATATGGCTTGCCTGGTACTTGCAAGTTATGTCTTCGTCGTAAGTGGGATTGAATTGAGAGTTTTCATCAAACACGGTTACGCACCTGACCAGGCGAATACCATGGGCAGACCTATTTCCCAGAATTTCCTTCGGCCCCCACGAAGGATGAATAGATACTCCTTCCTCTTCGGCCCGAGCAATTTCCCACTCATGGGCGGGCATCTCCTCTCTTTTCTCCAGACAAAAGAGGTGCACCTCCGACGCCCCCAGTCTCTTGGCGGTCAGAGCGACATCGACAGCCACGTTCCCACCGCCAATCACCACCACTCCACCATCAAACTCAAAGGTCTTGCCCAGAGCCACATCTCTCAGGAAATCCCATCCCCACAGCACCCCTTCCTTGTCGGATCCTTGGAGGGGAATCTTTGTGCTGCCATTGGCACCTGTAGCCAGGAACAGCGCGTCGTAGCCCTCTTTGAGTTGATCCAGCGTGATATCCTTGCCAATGGTGGTATTCCCCTTGAAGAGCACGCCCAGATTCAAGATCTCTTTAATGTCGTTGTCGAGTCGCGATTTCGGGAGACGGTAACTGGGTATGCCGTACCGTAGCATACCGCCGGGTTTTGGAAAAGAATCGTAGATCGTCACATCGTGGCCCTTGGTGGCGAGATAGTAAGCCGCAGTGAGCCCAGCGGGACCCGAGCCCACTATAGCCACCTTTTTACCGGTCCTGTCCGCGAGTTTCTTGTTCACCTTCCATGCGTCTCCCCCCTTGTCCACCGCCGCCCGCTTAATCGCCCGTATAGCAAGGGGGTCACCAAACTGCTTGTAAGAACAGGCTTCTTCACATGGAGCGAAGCAGGCATCGGCGCAGACTGTCGGCAAGGGTAGTTTCTCCCGCACCACAGCGAGGGCTTCGCTAAACTTTTGGTTCTTGGCGGCCCTAATGTAACGAGGTGCGTCGACCCCGGCGGAGCATGCATTAGTACATGGTGGGATAACACGATCATTTCTTCGAACTCGTATCACGCCCATAGCGCAACCTTCCTCCTACGAATATTTTGAACAGGATGTGATTTTTCGCACTTTGTCTCACTCCAGGGGGAGTGTTCTAGCAATGATCGTGCCACGGGATGTCGGTGGGTCCCCGGGCTTATTTCCAAATGCGAATCTCTCAGTATGTTAGTGACCTATCAGAAAAAAACGTCTTTTTGATACAACGGAGAAGGTCTTTGATCCAGAAGTCACGGACGGGTGCAACAAAAATGAGCGTCCGAAGATTCGGACATGTCCGCCTATCCGGACATAATCAACCGGTCTTGAAAAGGGAACCAGGGACATAAGACCAAGGACGTTCAGGTAACCCTCGCAGAGAACCACCCCCAGAACGGCACCGCGCATTAACTCAAAGAAGGACCTGACATTCTCGTGCATAGAGACCAAGCCGACTGTCCTGGAAACCGGACACATGGGGAACGCTATCAACCGCTTCTCTTCTGGCATCCTCATGAATAATTCAGCCGGATCCCGGGAATATGCTGTCCAGGTCTTCGAGTTCTCAACATCTCACGACCAGGTTGTGCTTCTTGCATTTCTCATAAAGGGTGGACCTGGATATCCCCAGTATCCTTGAGGCCTTGCTCATGTTCCCCTCGGTCAGTTTCAGGGCCTCTTTGATGAGATCATGCTCGCACCTGGAAAGCTCCCTGACCAAGAGCTTCTCACCATCGCCCGGAGGCCCTGGGGATCTACAGGAGAATGTTACAATCTCAGAAGGAAAGTGTTCCAAATCCAACGTGCCTGTATCGGTCAGGCTGACCGCTCTTTCAATAACATTCTTGAACTCACGGACATTTCCCGGCCAGGCATATTTTTGAAGGGCCTTTATGGCCGCAGGAGTACAGCGATATTCGGGCTTTCCCAATGAAGCCAGGAAATGGTCAACCAGGAGGGGGATATCTTCTTTCCTTTCTGATAGTTTCGGCACGTGGACGGTCATGGTATTCAGCCTGTAAAACAGCTCTTCCCTGAACTCCCCCCGACTTATCAGGCGTGTCAGGTCTTTGTTCGTGGCGGCTACGAGCCTGAAATCAACCTCGATTTGCTTGAGATCACCCACCCTTTGAAGCGTTTTCTCTTCCAGCACCCTCAAGAGCTTGGCCTGGGCGTTCAGAGGAAGGTCTCCCATTTCGTCCAAGAAAAGAGTGCCGTTGTGCGCCAGTTCTATTTTTCCCGATTTTCCCCTCTGGTGGGCCCCGGTGAAGGCGCCCGGGGCATAACCAAACAACTCTGACTCCAGGAGCTCTTTGGGGATGGCGGCGCAGTTGATGCATACGAACGGACCAGAGGCCCTTGTGCTCGCTTGGTGGATTGCATGTGCAAAAAGCTCCTTCCCTGTACCGGTCGCCCCGAGCAACATGACGGGGGAATCAGTCTTGGCGTACTTGGCGGAGATTCTTTTTGCCTCGCGAATAGTGCTGCTCTCCCCTTTTATGTCATCAAAGGCATATCTCGCCGACAGGAGGCTGCTGAGCTCACGCTTGTAATAGTTTATCTTCTTCTCAAGTAGGTTGAGCCTCGTCACCAGGTCTCTGAAACTCGCAAAATCCTTGAATATGGATTGCAGAATTATTCCTATGGTCTTCCCTCCTCTTTTTATGGGGATCCTGTTAACGAGGAAAGGGATTTCTCCCTTCAAGCTACACCTCTGCCCCAATTCCGGCGTGCCTGTCCGCACCACATATGGAAGACGGGAGTTAGGAAAGAATTGAGTGATGGGTCTACCGATGGCCTTTTCCCTGTCCACACCCAGGAGTTGTGCATAAACCTGGTTCATGAATATTATGTTGCAATTTCTGTCACAAAAGATCACTCCGGAATAAACATTGTCAAGGATCAGCTCCAGGATTTCCGCAACCTGCTTGAGTTCACCGACCTCTTTTTCCCAGGTGGTTTGGGGCCTGGAGGGGGAGGCAGCGATCTTTTCCTCGGCCGGGTCACACATACACGAAAAATCGATTCTGTCCTGGATCGTTTTGGTTCCTTCTTTTTTCTTCTCCACGTACGTGGAAGCAAAGTCCGCTCCCTTCATAACAACACCCCTTTTTGATCGATACCTTTCGTACAAATCTAAGCCAAGGAAAAGATAAGCACATAATTTACAATAGATCTTTGTGACCCAATTTTCAACACTATTTCGATTCGCTCATTCATTCAATCACCTTCAGTGAAGAAAGCTTGACCTCAAGGGGGTGATAAAGTATAGGATTTGATGCAAACCATTTTCGGGGATTTGCGAACCTTCTAACCTTTAACATGGGGACTGAGACCCAAAAAGGAGGCAAAAAATGAGGAGGAAAGCAATGGGAAAAACAAAGTTTTCTGTGGGAGTCGTCCTGTTTGTTGCCTTGGGGATCTTGCTCATTGGGCCTGCGCCATGGGCTTTGGCCCAAAATATTGAACTGAAGCTGGCCCATTTTATGCCCACGATGCATATCCAGCACAGGGAGGCCTTTGTGCCATTTGCAAACAAGGTCTCGGAAATAACCGGCGGGAAGCTGACCGTGAAAATTTACCCTGGCGGTACGCTCGGGAACCCGAAGACCATGGTGGACTCCATCTCTAAAGGCATCACGGACATAGGCTTCGTGCTTCCCAGATACGTTACGGGGAGATTCCCCAGGAGCAGCGTCTTTGACCTTCCTTTCATATTCGAGAGCTCGGTTCACTTGACGAAGGTTATGTATGATCTTTATGACGAGTATTTCATGGAGGACTACAAGGCGTTTAAAGTCCTATGGTTTCTATCCAGTCCGTTAAGCCAGTTACATACGATCAAGAAGCCTGTCCTCAAGGTGGCTGATTTCAAAGGCATGCGTATACGTACAAGCGGTGCCATCGAGAGCCAAACGGTAAAAAAGCTGGGTGGCAACCCTGTAAGCATGCCCATTTCGGAGCTCTCCATCGCGCTCCAGAAAGGGGTCGTAGACGGCGCAATCACCCCTTACGCAGCTCTCAAGAGCTTCAAGCTAATTGATTTGACAAAGCATATCACTGAGATAAATCTCTCGGCCACCCTGATGGTCGTTCTCATGAACAAGAAAAAATGGAATTCTCTGCCCGATTTCGCAAGAGAGGCCATTGACCAGGTGGCCACCAGAGAATTTGGTTTGAAGGCAGCGGGAGCATATGTGCAGGAAGACATTGAAAACATCGAGCTGGGAAAGACCAGAGGTATTCAGTTCCATAAGCTTTCAGAGGCCGAGAAGACCAGGTTGAGGAACAAAATCAGCGACCTTTGGCAGGAATGGGTCAAGAGAAACCAGAAGAGATTTGCCTCCCAGGAAATGCTGGATGCCGTCTTGGCCTCTGCCAAGGCCAATCGCTAGATCAGAAATCCAAGAAAAACTGCTCCCCCCGGGCAGGCACTTGTGTTGAAGGGTCGGCCCGGGGAGCTTCAACAGGATGGGGCCCGATACCATGAAAATGGACAGATTTCCAGAAGCCATCATGTCCTGGGTTTTCCCGATTGTAAGATTTGTGGACCGGGTTACGTGGCTGGTCCTTTTTGCCATGATGGCTATGACCACGGCGGATGTCCTGTTGAGAAAGATAGCCAACAAGTCTATTCTGGGGTCCCTCGAACTCACTGAAATGATGATGGCAATTGTTGTTTTCGGGGCCTTGGCCCACTGTGAGAAGAATGACGGACATATCAGGATCGATCTCGTTATGAAGCGGTTCAGCAGGCGGGTGCAGTTGATTATTGATGCAACAACCCAGTTCATTTGCTCT
>JAFDIC010000105.1 GCA_019308525.1 Deltaproteobacteria bacterium | reverse complement strand
ATCAGGTCTTTCGTTATTTCCAGCTTGAATGGAAGGACGGTTTGTTTTATCAACTTAATCTCACCTCGTTGGTTCGGTCTGTGTTGCTTGCTAACAACACATATCTACCTGATCCAACGAGGTTTTTCAATATGTTTCACTGCCAAAACCCCGTCAATCGCGGATTTTGGGTCATGACCCTATTACCCTCACCGGAGACCGCCAGGGTCTATCACGCCCTTTGCGAGAACGGTCTTTTCAAGGAAGTTTCCTATCTCCCCGCGAGGAGCCTCACCGCCTGGCAGAATTCCCCGTTCCACCTCAATCTTGACATCACCTTCGATAAGGCCTGATTTATTGCCTTGCTGATTGCTCTTTCTATGTTCCTCTTTCCAAACGGCATGGGGGCAGGCAGGACACCACCTTCGATCTTCCCGTGCCATACGGGGATATCCCCGTTTGCCTCGAAGAGGGTCATAGCAAGGATGACGGCTGCCGAGACGGGGCTGTTGCCATAGGGGCCGAACCAGCGCACAGATACTCTCAGCCTCCCCCTGACGTCTTCGCATGTGCCCTTCACCTCGATGGCCATCAAAGGCAGATCCCTTTCCAGCACCTCCCTTACTATATGAGCAGGTCTCCTATCCAGTCGCCAGGAGTACTTGTCCGTCTTGATCCATTCAAAGCCATCCACTCCCCCGACTGCTTCAATACACAGGGTCAATATTTCACCTGGTGGTAGAATAGGGGTGGGGTATGTTTCAGGGCGGTATTGCCAGTTTATCACCATCTTGCTGGGAAGGCAGCCCGGAAAGAGAACAAGCCATGCTGTCACAATGCAGAGGAGCAATAACCTCGGATATGCCATTATCCTTCCTGTACCTTGAGTATCGATAGTTGCCTCATTTAGACAGGCTCCCTTTCATATGGTGGAATCCTGTAGTCGTCACGATATTTCAGGGCCTGTTCCCTGAGAAAGCTCTCCAACTCTGCCACGCTCTTGATCCCCATATCCCAGAAGTCCTTTCCCCGGGCGCAAAAATACTCCCCGTGGGGGTATGATTTCTCGTCCGGAGTGTAACCGGAAAAAAGAAACCTGTAGGTGGGATCCACCAGATACCAGCCCTCTTCCAGGTAGACTTCTATGAAACTATGCCCTTCACTCATGGCCGTCTTGTTGGACCGATGGCTCAGCATCCAGTCCACGTTTACCGTTATGACCATGCGGGAAGGGATTCCGACAGCCCTGAAGAGGGTTATTAGGGCAAGGGCAAAATCACTGCACCCGCCCAATGCCCGCGACTCAACGATTTCCCCTGACGTCCTGGTGAAAGCAGCAGAATTCAGCCGCTTGTCATAAGAAAAATTCCTCCAGACATAGTCCATGGCATCATAAAGGCTCTCCCGCCTATTCCTGCCTCTCAAACCCTTGGCTATTTCCCTGATCATGGGCGTGAGCTTGCTTTGTTCACCGCCCTTGAGCCACTGCTTTACATCCACAGGCAAGGGAGAATCCCTTAAGCGGGAAAAATCAAAATTTGATTTCACTTGGGTATTGTATGCACAGCCCAAGAGGACGAAAGTGAATACTGGCAGGATCAATCGGCTCATTTTCCCAACGCAGGATACTTCCTGTCATAGTACAGGGCCATCGACATTACCGCAGGAGTTTCAATTAGACTGTTTACCACAGATCACGCAAAATTTCACTTAACCTGTCTGCGCAGCATATGCTATATTACGTCACCATTCGAGGTAATAGCACACTTCCAACCAATTACCAAGGAGGCCCGCCATGTCCAAAACCACAATAACCGGCAAAAGACCTTACATCTTGATATTCGTTTGTGCCATCCTTTTTTTCTTTCTTTCCCTCGGCATCTCTCTTACCGAGAGTGCCGATACCGGTGAAAGGCTGATCGAATTACTAAAAAGGGACTACAGGCCCGTAACGCCACTACTTCCCCCCGGGGTAGAAGTAGCGAAGGGTTTTAGGGAAGGCGTGGGGCCTGTCATCGGTAACGTCCAGGTTACTGAGGGCAAGGCCTTTGTAGTCCACAAAAACCAGAAGGTGGCCTATATGCTGAAAAAGGGACATCCCCTGTTCCCTGGTGATCTAGTGGTTACGGGTGAGGGATCCCGGGCGAGCCTGAGACTGAACGATAAAAGCGTCCTAACCCTTGCTGCCAGCACCAAACTCACCATTGACAAGTCCATTTACAATCCCCAGAAAGACGATAGATCCTCCCTGCTCAAACTACTGTTCGGCCGTGCGAGATTCATTGTTACAAAGATATCCGGAAAATCCAGCTACAGGGTCATGACCCCAACCGCTGTTTGCGGTGTAAGGGGATCTGATTTTGCTCTGGCAGTGATACCTGATGGGACCAGGATTTCTTCAAATACAAGTATCCTTGAAAAGCTGCTATTGGTCAAAAGCGCCTATGCCCAGGCACCACAATTGATGACAATAGTGGTAACGGGTGTCGAGACCAATGTGACCTTTGCAGGAACGGTGGGGCCGACTATGACGGTAGGGCCCACATCGGTAACTGCTGCCGTAAGTGGTGCAGCGGCCATGTCGCCGCTCGCAGTGGCCGCCGGAACAGCATTGGAGGCGCTCAATGCAATCGGACCCGGACTGGCATCCCTCTCAATGCCACCAGGGGGCCCATAGAGCATTTTACCGCCTGGGACATCCACAACGAAGGCACAACCAAGTCCGTGATGAAGCTGATCCTGTCCCACGACCATGAGCGTATCGCGCTGAGAAAGGCCATTGGGTACACTTCTCACCACTACCCCTTTTCCGACCATTACGACCCCACGCCGGACTCTGAATGGATGTATGGTAACCGGGCCCACACGGATTTGGTCAAAAGCGAAAAGTGGCGGGAGTCTTTGAGTTTTGACCACCGTTACATCCTCGAGGACGTCAAGTGCAATCTCGCCCTGCTATCTTCCCTTGGTGACCTGTGCGGCGTGGACACGCCCATTGCGGACTCATTGCTAACCCTTATTGGAACCATCTGCGGCGAGAACTTCCGGGAGACCGGAAGAACTCTCGAAAACCTGGGGGTGGGAAACTTGTCCCTTGAACAGCTCAAGGCCCTATTGGAGCGAGGCTTCGACCCCTGAGAGGTTTACAAGGTGAAGGCATGACGAAAGATTACATAGCCATCGTAGGTCCCGGGAGAATGGGAGTGGGTATCGCTACCGCCGTGCTTATGGCAGACCTGAGATACCATGTTACCTTGATCGATATAAAGAAGCGTAAACCCGGCCGAGAGACTGAAACGCTTGAAAGGGCCTGCAAGGAAATCAAGGAAAACTTGGACCTACTGAAGAAACTTGGAGCGCTCCAGGCAGATGTCTCTTCTCTGATGGAGAACCTGAGCACAGCTCATGATCTCGAGGATTCCCAGGCTTGTGGCCGAGAAGATAGGGCGTGCAGAAATCGGCCCGCGAACCGGTAAGGGATTTTACGACTATACAGACTTGGACATACAGGTACTGTTCAACGAAAAACACAGGGGTTTCGTTGAGCTGTTGCGTGTTTACAAGGAATCGAAAACCTTGGATTTCTCGGGCGGAATCTCCGCAAAGGGGTCGCCTGAAACCAATCCTAACACCACGGAAGAGAAAGGAGGTGCCGTGAACGTTTAGTTCGAAGGTGGTAGACTATGGCAAAGGGCTCGATTTGCTAAAGTAGACAGGTTATGGGCCCCATCTTGATGCAAGCATGGGAAACTGGGTGACTCCATTTCTTGCATGGGTTGATCGTGCAGCGGGAAGCAAGGAAAAATATCCTTTTGACAGGGCCTCCACGGTGCGGCAAATCCACCGTGATTGAAAGGGTGGTCAGCAGGATTGGTAAGCCCATCCGGGGATTCTTTACCCGCGAGCTTCGGGAGGGAGGCAAGAGGACAGGATTTTCCATCCTCACCCTGGATGGAAGAAAGGGCCTCCTTGCACATCAGGACATGAAAGCAAGATACCGGGTTGGGAAATACGGGGTAAACCTCAGAGACATTGATGAAATAGCTGTACCCTCTATGATCCCCAAGGACAGGGACGAAACTATCGTCATTGACGAAATCGGGAAAATGGAGTGTCTCTCCCGCAGCTTCCGGGAGGCACTTCTTGAGGTGCTGGACTCTCAGAATCCGGTCATAGGGACCATTGCCTTAAAGGGTGACAGGTTTATCCAGCAAATCAAACAAAGGAAAGACGTGCTGCTTATGGAAGTCACGGAGAAAAACCGGAATGAACTCGTAGATTGTCCCCTCTTCTATGAGCCTTACGGCACCTCCCGAGAAGAAGGACACGATTATGGGAACTTGTCGGTGGTGCGGTAAAAGGGCTGTCACGACTTCCGACAGGATCGGTTTTTGCGCCGATTGTATCCGCGGTCACTTTGACGAGGTCTGGCCACAAATCAAGCAGGTTCACGAAGCAAGCCGCAGGAGATACAATCTGCCATTAAACCCTCCCCGGGTTGAAGGCGGGCTTCAATGCGGACTTTGCGTGCACGCTTGCAGGATACCGGAAGGCGGCAGAGGCTTTTGCGGCCTTCGCAGGGTTGAACAGGGCCATTTACGGGGTGGTCGGCCCCATGAGGGAAACCTGTCCTTTTACCATGATCCCCTTCCCACCAATTGCGTGGGAAGCTTTGTTTGTCCGGCCGGCACGGGATGTGGCTATCCACGCTACGGGGTCTCAAGTGGGCCTGAATACGGCTTCAAGAACCTGGCCGTATTCTACCATGCATGCTCTTTCAATTGCCTCTACTGCCAGAACTACCACTACAAGGAACAAACCGCGCTGCCAGCCAGGGTAGATGCCAAGAACCTTTCTGAGGCTGTGGATGACAGGACCACGTGTATCTGCTATTTCGGGGGGGATCCTGCACCCCAGATCCTTCACGCTATCAAGGCCTCCAGGCTGGCACTGGCCCGGGCTGGTGGAAAAATCCTCAGGATTTGCTGGGAGACAAACGGGTGCTTGCAGGAGCCTTACCTGGGCATCATGGCACGCCTTTCCCTTGAATCGGGTGGCTGTATAAAGTTTGATCTCAAGGCCTGGGACGAGGGCATCCATTATGCCCTGTGCGGTGTGACAAACAAGAAGACCCTGGAGAACTTCCAGGTCCTTTCCCGGCTGATAGAAAAAAGGCCCGAACCGCCCTTCCTGATCGCCAGCACCTTGCTTGTCCCGGGATATATTGATGAAGCGGAGGTTGCCCAACTGGCCAGCTACATCGCGCGCCTGGATCAGAACATACCGTACAGCCTCCTTGCCTTTCATCCCCACTTCTACCTGGATGATTTGCCTACCACCTCAAGGGCCCACGCTATGAGGTGCAGGGATGTGGCACTGGGGCAGGGGTTAAGGAGGGTCCATGTGGGCAACCTACACTTGCTGGGCAATGTTTATCACTGATCCACCCGACAGAGGCACCATGACCCCTGCGAGATGAACAGGTGCTGACATTCTTGCCCCCCTCGCAGCTTGGCTTTATTAATTCCTCTCGACGAGTCCTTCCTTCCACACGAGACCCAGCCCGGGACGGTCAGGCATATAGATGTATCCGTCCCGAAAATCAACAGGCTCCACGGATTCATCCAAAAAGGCGCTCAAGTAGTTCTCGGTCATAAGACCGTTTTCCACTGCTGCGGTACAGGTTGAACCAATGCTGGCATCGCCGTGGGGAGACATGGGGAGGTGGTTGGCCTCTGCCAGGGCGGCTATCTTGATCCACTGGCTTATTCCCCCGCAGGTATTGGGATCAGCCTGGATGATCTCAGCCGCGCCGCACTCGATGAGGTCCCTAAACCCCCAGTGGGTAAACTCGTTCTCTCCGCTCGCTACTGGTATGTCCAGGGCTGACGCCACCATAGCTCCTCCCCTTAGATCGTCTGCCCTTACCGGCTCCTCAAACCAATAGGGCCTGTAAGGCTCTATCATCCTGCCAAACCTTATGGCCGTATTTGCGTCCCAAGCATTGTTGGCGTCAACCATGAGTTCGATATCAGGCCCTATAGTCTCCCGCACCGCCCTAACCCTTTCAGCATCTTCAAAAAGGGTGACGCCCGGCCAACCCACCTTCATCTTTACCGCCCTAAAACCTTGCTTGACAAATCCTTCCATTTCCCGGCAGAGTTCTTTAAGACCCTTTCCCTCTTCATAATATCCCCCTGCCGCATAGGCCAAAACCCTGTCCTTTGCTCCACCCAGAAGCTTCCACACGGGCTGTCCCAGGATCTTTCCCTTGAGATCCCAAAGGGCATTATCCACGGCGCTCATGGCGACTATGTATTCACCC
The DNA here is from genome assembly GCA_019308525.1 of Deltaproteobacteria bacterium. The sequence continues at coordinate 4,004 of JAFDIC010000105.1, read as the reverse complement.
CTTGCGACAGGCTTACGTGTTCCTCCCATGTACATCTTTTGCCACAAGTACTCGACCCGGAAGGGATCTTCACCCAAGAGCTTCGTCTTGATGGCGGACTCAACAAAAAAACCGGAGCTGTGTTTGGCCGGAGCCATGCCCACTGCCCCCTCGTCCGTATAAATTTCGACCCTTGCCCAGTCCCTTGAAGTAGTCCGAACTATAGAGTTCCAGAAAGGCCTTTTAAGGGGGACCTTAGATATGGATGTAAAACGGACATCTGTGATTTTCATAAAACTCCTCCCGAAAGTAAGCGGGGTCCCTGACGGCCGCAAAGTCTTTTACTTGATGGCGCCCGTCAGGAGACCCGACACTATGTATTTCTGGAAGAATATGATAAAGAGAATGGCCGGAATAGTCGCAATCAACGCGGCAGCGCACATGCTCCCCCAATCAATGTAGAAGTCACCCACAAAATCATAGAGCCCTACCGGAATTGTCTTTGCCCTTTGTGAGCTTGTAAGGGCCAACGCGAATATGAAGTGATTCCATGAATAGAGAAAAGTAAGGATAGCCCCTGCCGCGACACCCGGAAATATTGTCGGCAGCACCACCCTGCGAAAAGCACCGTAATTGCTACACCCGTCTATCCTGGCCGCCTCCGGTAGTTCAGAGGGGACATTGTCGAAAAAGGCCTTGAGCAGCCAAATCGTAAATGGCAAGAACAGGTAGACATTGGCCCATATGAGAATAGTCCACGTATCATAGATGCCCAGCCAGGTGGCCAGCTTGTAAAGGGGCGTCAACAGCGTGACCGGCGGTATTACCCTTATGACGAGAATGAGTAGAAGAAGAATATCGCTACCCACAAAGCGATACTTGCTAAAGGCGTATCCGCCAAGGGTACCGAAGACTATCACTATAAATGTTGACAATCCCGCTATTCCGAGGGAATTGAAAATGTATACCTTGAAGTCTCTTTCCTCTTCCACGGCAAGGATCTTGAAAAAGTTCTCCAGGGTGAACTTATCAGGAAACCACGTAATATCCGGGCTGTAAATTTCTTTTTCCGTCTTGAAGGCCGTGATAAAAGTGAAATAGACTGGAATCTGAGAAAGCAGTATGAACAAGAGGATAATCGTGTATGCATATATTCTTGCGCCCTTCACTATGTCACTCCTCCACCTCGGACTTGAGGAAATAGGTATACGCGAGGATAATTACCACTATCATTGCGAGCATAACAACACCTTCGGCAGCAGAATAGCCGAACCTCAGGCGCAAGAAAGCGCTCTTGTAAATGTCCACTGCAAAGAGCATGGTCTCGTCCCCCGGTCCCCCTCCCGTCAGCGCCATCATGATGTCTACAAAACGAAAGGAGAAGGCCGTTACAATGACCATGGCAACAAGCAAAGGTCCTTTCAAATAGGGCCATGTGATGTTCCTGAAGAGATTGAGTGTTCCTGCCCCGTCTATTTTTGCCGCGTCGTATAGATCCTTTGGGATGGCCTGGAGCCCCGCCAAGAGGATTATGGTGACAAATGGAATCCTTATCCACGAATCCACCCCGATCAATATGGGCATCGCAAAGGTTTTGCTGGCCAACCAGGTCACCTGTTTTTGAATGATTCCCAGCTTCATCAGGAGATCATTTGCCGCGCCGTATATGTCATTGAAAAACCACTTGAACATAAAGGCCGCGACTACAGGGGGAATGGCCCAGGGCAGCAGCACCCAGACCCTGAAGAAATTGGGAAATCTTATCTTCTGATTGAGGGACAGGGCCAGGATCAGCCCGAAGAGAAAGGAGAAAAGGGAAGAAAAACCCGAATACTGGACCGTATGGTAAAGGTATCGCCAAAAGTCGGGGTTTTGAAAAATCCGAACGTAGTGTTTCAAGCCCACGAATCTGAACTGTCCCGGTGTGTCCAGGAACACGCTTTCATAAAAGACCAAGTATATGGGGACCAGTATGAGGCCAAACACAAGGATCATCGTGGGGAGAATGCAGGTAAGGGCGAAATGCCGGTCCAGGAAATCCCTGACCCCCTGGAGTGGGGTTCTTTCTTGTCCGAAGGTTTCCATCCTATCAGTATACGTCCTTTCCGGGTCGCACCAGGTGAACAGGGCCTCGTTCCCCCATCGCGAAGCAAGCTCCATTGGGGCCATTTTCCCTCCCCCCGCGTTATTAGGAGCGCCGAAGGGGAGGGAAAATGGTTAATGCAAAAGCCGGTCTCTTTGCCTAACCCGTGTCAGGGGGACACTCTCAATAGAAGAACAGGTTATTGATCTGTTTTTGGGCCTTGTCCAGGGCCTCCTTGGCGGTGATGTCTCCAAGGATGGCCTTGTTCCCGATCTTCGTCAGTATATCGCAAATGGCAAGACCCTGGTGATAGTTTATGGCCTGCCCGACCTCGACCGTCTGCTTTATGACATCAAAGGCGACGGTTTTCTCTCTTACTTCCGGATCATCATAGACCAGGGACATGGGGGCTTGATTCTGTTCAATCACCTGTTGGTTCTTGCAGGCTTCAAAGGATCTCATGAAGTCAAGCCAAAGTGCTGCGGCCAGCTTTTCATAGGGCTTGGAGTACGCATTTATGGCATAGTCGTATACCCCACCTCTTGTCGAAGCAACTCCTTCCGGGCCCCCTTTCCATCCCCCGCACTTGGGGAGGAGTGACACCCCCCATTTCTCCTGGGGCATCTTCTTGATGAGTTTGAAATTGATCCAAGTATGATTTTGCATCATGGCCACCTTGCCCCTGAGGAACAACTCATAGGTGTCCTTGTCTGCATAAGTGGCTACTCCCCTGGGGGAAACCTTATGGACCTGGACCAGATCAACCAGGAACTGGAGTGCCCTGATGCCCTCGGGGGTATTGTAATGGGGAATCCCCTTGTCATCCAGCACATCATCAGCCGTGAACCCTTGCGTGAAAAGGCCCTCATTGATTCTCATCTTCATGGCCCTTGGATAGGATGGGCCGGTATTGAACACATAACCCCAAATATCGATGTTACCATCGTTATTGGTATCAAGGGTCAACTTCTTGGCATAGTCGATTATCTCCTGCCATGTTTGGGGTGGTCTCGTGGTTCCTACGTATTGCTTCAAGAGATCCTTTCTGTACACGAATTGTGTCGCCTTGATGAACCAGGGTGAGCCGTACATCCTTCCCTTGTAACTGCTCGTATCATAGACGGCTTTAGGGTATAGGGCGACGGATTCTTTACTCCACAAGAAATCCACGGGCTCCACCCAGCCTGCCCTGTAAAAGTCAATGGAGGCTTCTGGCTTCAAGTAGACCACCGGTGCCCTACCCGATCTGGCGGTCAGCATTGAGATCTCCTTTGGCAAGGTCGCTGCATCGGGTACGACTATCCATTCTATGTCAATACCTGTCCTTTCCGTGAAAATCTTGCCATTTACCTCTGTCGCCGGATCGTATTTCAGGCTTCCTGAATTGAAGATAATCAGTTTTGGCACCTTCCCCTTGACGATTTCCCAGCCCTCCGGGGGCATCCATTTCTTGGCAGTGAGCCGTTTCACCAAATCTTTCTGCCATTGAACTCGCGCCACCAGGTCCTCAAAGGTTACCGCCTTGGCCCCCGGGGCTACTACCCCCAGGCCAAAGACAACAAAAAACGCAACAAGAGACAGAGTGATCAAACTATTCTTCCGAAGCATCTTAACACCTCCCTTGTCTAATGGTTCCAGGATATGCCAAAACCTCTACCTCGCTCTTGATCATAGTGTTCTGTTGCTCCTTTACCACCTCCCTCCAGATGGCGTTTCAAACTATAGCCTTTCCTGTTTCCCTGTCAAAGACATGGGACTTTTCCATGTTGAACACGAGGTTGATCTTCTCATGCACGGCTGCCTTCGTATCCGTGCCCAAGAGAGCCGTCAAAGAGTGTCTTCCGGTGCTGAGTTCCAGGGAGATCTCCCTGCCCAAAGGTTCGATGACATTGACCGTGGCCTCTATGGCTGTCTTTTCCATGCCCAGATCCTGCCCTTCTTT
>JAFDIC010000104.1 GCA_019308525.1 Deltaproteobacteria bacterium | reverse complement strand
TTTCATGTTTTCATATTTTTTCCCTACTTCAAATTCTATATCGAACATCCTTGGTCATCTCCTATGATTCCTTCTTGGCTCTATCGAGGATTCTTGCGGCTTGAATTCTCTTCCCGGGGACTTCTAATAGAAATTGCGCCTGCGTCCCTGTTGCCTGCCGCCCCTTTGCCCTTCGGACCTGGAACGGGCCTTGCTCACCTTAATGGTCCGCCCCTTCAGCACGCTGCCGTTCAGGTCATCGATAGCCGCTTGGCCTTCGGCTTCACCCGGCATCTCTACAAATCCAAACCCCCTTGATCTCCCACTGTAAAGGTCTTTCACGACCCTCGCTGATTCCACCTGCCCGAATACCTCGAAGGCCTCTTTCAGTTCTTCATCCGTAACTTCGTAAGACAAATTGCCCACATAAATGTTCATTTGCTCCTCCTTGATGAATTGTTTATTTTTCCTGATGGGTCTTTTCTCGAACCCCTTCAAACATCACCACCCCGGATCGTTCCTGAAAAATCACCGGAGATATCTCTTTTCTTGATGACTCAACCTGCACTCTACTCAAGAAGCAGGTGCCACCACGTGCATCTAAGCCTAGAACACCGTCCCGGTTGGGTATCTGCTTTGGGGAAACTCTATTTGTGCTATGAGGGTTCAGTAATATCTGCGGGTAGCCTGTAGATTAAGGACATGAGCGAGTCGTTTGAGACAGGCCTGGGCGGTATGATCACTCTCCCTCTTGCAGGTTCCAGCCCCCTTGCACCAAGATTGGGAGCCCTACATCATTCCCTAGCTTTGGCGTTTGGGCGAGATCCGGGAATATTGCTTTGAAAAAATAGTCTCTAGGTCGCGGGCTTACTCCTTGTCAAAAGGCGACAAAAAAACCGGAATTGCCATGCCTGGCAATCCTGCCCTTCGCCTCAAAACAAACATTTTAAACCAAAACAGGCAAATTTCAAGAAAAAAATGGCCCGGGGCCTATTTCCCTTCTTCGGTAAGGATCGGCTCCTGCTCCCTGAGCCCAGCAGAGACGTTTCTGACGCACATACCGGGCACGGCAGCAGGGTTGCCTCACTCCAAAACTATAAAAATTGTGCAGATGGATGCAAAGGCCAGGCAGGAAAGTATGGGTGGGCGCTAGAGGTGTGGCGTCATATAGCAGAGGGGATAGGAACAGGCAGTCCCGCTCCCTGCGAACTGCCCCAAGGGAAAAATGCCCTCGATCTTCACTTTTCAAGTATACAGGGAGGTCAATCCTTCCCTGATCGCGAATTTCGTCAAGCCGGCTATGTTGTTAATCTTCAGCTTTTCCATGATCTGGCGCCTGTGGGTCTCAACCGTCTTCACGCTGATATCCAAGCGTGATGCGATGACCTTGGTCTTGTTGCCTTCCGCTATCAGTTGAAGCACCTCCCTTTCCCTCTTTGTCAGTATTGATGCAGGGGACTGAGTTTCCATTGCCAGCTTGTTTAGGTAATCCTGCACCACGATGTCTGCAATGTCGGGGCTCAAGTATGTCTGGCCGGCAATGGCTACCCTTACGGCCTTTGTGAGCTCTTCGAAGGCACAGTCCTTCAGCAGGTAACCAGATGCCCCGGCCTGCATCATCCCCTGGACAAACTGTTTGTCAGAATACATCGAAAGGGCTATGACTTTGGTGTTCCTGTTTTCGTTCCGTATCCTCCTCGTGGCGTCGATGCCGTTCAGGTCAGGCATGGTGACATCCATGATGACAAGGTCCGGTGAAAGCTCTCTCGCCAGGCGTACCGCCTCCCGCCCGTTCTCAGCCTCTCCCACCACCTCAAGGTCCCGTTCCTCCTTCAACATGCTGACCAAACCTTCTCTCGTGATCCTGTGGTCTTCCGCCACTATGATTCTAATAGCCATCGTTCACCTCCTTCGCATCTTTGCCCGTTTCTTTCAACGGTGCGATAAGAGTTACTTTGCTCCCCTTCCCGGGACGCGATTTTATCTCCATGGATCCCCCTATGGTCCTCAGCCTCTCCCTGATGCTGAAGAACCCAAACCCACTTGTCACCACTATCGCTGCGTCATTCTTGGAGGGCCTGAACCCGATCCCGTTGTCTTCCACCGCTATGAGAATTCGATTGCCCTTTCTCGAGCTGCGGATCACCACCTTTTGGGCCTTTGCGTGCTTTGCCACGTTCATCAGCAGTTCTCGCACAGACTGGAAGAGAAGAACCCGCAAGTCGTGGTCGAGGGGTTTGGGTCTTCCGTCCTTTATGAAGGAACAATCTATCCCGTGTTCCTTTGAAAACTGTTCCATGACCCATTCAATGGCAGGCTCGAGTCCGAGTTCATACAGGACCGGAGGGCTGAGGTCCACGGTGACCGATCTTACATTCTTGATCGTTGATTTGACCATCTCATTGATTTCTTTCAAGGAGGAAACGATCTCCGGAAGGGATTTTGATTCACTGAACGCTTCCAGTTTCATCTTCACCACTCCAAGGGATTGTGAGATGTTATCGTGGAGGTATACGGCAAAGCGTCTCCTGTCTCTCTCCTCTGTCAGGGCATGCTGGGAGGCTAGGGAGCGGAACCTCCTCCTGTTTGCCATGAGGTTTTCAACCGTCCTCTTGAGCTGCTCCTGTGTCCTGACCAACTCCCTCGTCCTCTCCTCGACCCGCTTCTCCAACTCCTCTTGCACCTTCCTGAGCTTTCTCTCTGATTCCTTCAGCTCGGTGATGTCCACGATCATACCTGAAACCCGCTCCCCATCGAGTATGGCATTGAGCACGGCGTGTTTTACCCTGCCGCGCCTGGTCACTATTTCCACCTCAAAGTTCGCAACCTTGCCTTCCTTCTTCAAGGTCTCAAGCAACCTTTCTCGGTCCCCGGGGTTCCTGTACCTCTCCAGCACGCTTTCCGAGGCCATCTCCTCAGGGGAAGCGAATTCGAATATCTTGGCCATGGCATCATTTATGTAGTAGGTGTCTCCCCCAAGCCCTGCCTGGTAGATCCCTACAGGTGCGTTGTCAATGAGCCTTTGAAATGATCTTTCAGAAAATTTCACGTCAACATCTCCTCAAGAGGGAAGGCCTGAAGGCAGGTTCAAGGTTCAAGGAGCCTGCCTGCGGCAGGATTCAAGGTTCAAGGTTCAGAATTCAAAGTTCAAAATCCCGTTGCCTTGATCTTCCAAGTAACTCGTCACTCGTCACTTCTTTCTATCGTAACAATACTTTGCTCCCGCAGATCGCCCACTCCCCTGCTGAACCGCACCATTTTGCACAAAATTTTGTGCATATGCACAGAAATTTGTGCAAATCAAGCCGACCTGTTCACAGGGGCCCCTGCAAAAAGCTTAGCACAGGATACTCTCCGGCCCCTGGTAATCAAGGGGGCAAACGCGCAATACCTTGCTGGTAGTACCTCTCAGGGGGTGGAAAAAATAGCGCATCATCTCCTGGCATTCCGGTCCAAAAACCTCCCCCGTGGCACCGAACTTGCTACTACATCCATGAACCAGGAATGCTCCTCGACTTGAGGCATTCCAGCATCATCTTTGGAAAGAAAGGGGGGACAAAAGAAAGGAGAAGAGGATGGAAACTCGGACACGCTTCTTTTTGCTGGCTGTAGTAGTGGTTGTTGTAGTTGCGTTCGCTCCTGCCCTATGGGCCGATGATTCCCAAAAGGTCAACATCAACATTGCCACTGTGGAAGAGCTGATGAAGCTCAAGAACGTAGGCCGAACCTACGCAGAGAGGATCGTACAATACAGGGAGGAGAATGGTCCCTTCAAGGCACCAGAGGACATCACCAGGGTGAAAGGCATTGGGGCCAAGACCTATGAAATCAACAAGGAAATCATCGTTACTGAATAACCGTTAACCGGCTCCCCTTTCTCCGCCAAAGATGATGAAAAACGCTAAGGTTCAAGGTTCAAAGTTCAAGGTTCAAAGTTACGGGATCGCAACAACCGTGTCACCGGGCGGCGGTCGTCGGTCAACCGTCGCTCGTCACTTGTCACTCGTCACTTCTTACTATCTATCTTATCCTCCTTCCTCTCCAATTTCCTGAAGTCATTCAAGTAGAGATTCACGAGGATCTCCCTTGAATACACCAGCTTGATCCTCTCGAGAAGCTCCTCGTCCGGTATCTCCTTGAGTATTGGATACTTGTTCCTCAACAAATCCAGCGTACTCGCCCTTTTCTTCCTGTCCGTAGGTATTCTCAGGGCTGACATCAGAACCTTGTCTATCGCCACCCAGTTACGCTCAGCCCCTGTAATGGGCTTCCACTGGTCGCCCACGAGCCGCCAGGACTGGCCGGACCATCTGTCCTGCTTGATCACCTGAGTCCCGGAACCAACCGTTGTATATCTCGGCGCGACATAATAAAGCGCCAGTGCTGTCATGAGGATCCCGAACACCAAGCCGATACCAAAGTACGATTTTTCCTTGCTCATATTGGTCCTTTTCCTTTATCCGGCTGCTTTCTCTGGCCTGATCGGTTCATCTCGTCACCCGCCAGGGGCAACATTCACGGAGCCTGCCTGCGGCAGGAATTCAAAGTTCAAAATTCAAAGTTCAAGATCTCGTTGATCTGGTTGCCCAGGTCTTCCAGGTAGCTCGTGATTTGGCACTTGTCACTTGTCTCTCGTTACTTCTTTTTTGGCACAGATTTCGCGGATTACACGGATAATCTGGTCTATGTCTATGGTGATTCCGCCACCCGAATCACCATAGAAGCCATCTGGCACCATCACATGCTGGAAGGAACCTCCGGTTCTTGCCACCTCCCCTTTTGCAGGCGACTTGCATTGCCCCTTCTTTTCCCGCCGGAGGCGGAAGGAAGTTTTTCTCAATCAAGAGGCCTTGATTGAAAAAAGACTTACATCATCTGTGTAATCCGTGTAATCCGTGCCAAAAGTCCACGGTCATCGGTCGTTTTGCTCTTATCCCTTGCCTCTGACCTCAGGCCTCCAACCTCAAACATTCCCTGGATCGCAACAACATGTTGCTCCTACACCCTCTCTTTCCTCTTCCCCCTGACCTCCTGCTCACTGTTTAACCTCCATGCTTCCCTCTCCCCCGGGCCTGTACTCCGCCACAATCTCCCTCAGCTTTTCTCTTATCCCTTGCCCGTCCTGCCTGTAAGCCAGTTCCCTCAATTGGTCAATCTTACCGTTAAGGATGGCCTGGTCACAGGTCTCACCCCTCAACACCATGATCTTCTCGTGGCTGGTCGGGACAATCCCTTCACCCTCGGTAATGAGTTCCTCGTAGAGCTTCTCTCCCGGCCTCAGGCCAATATACTCGATTGGTATATCCACCTCAGGCTCAAACCCTGAGAGCCGAATAAGGTCCCTGGCCATGTCGTCTATCTTGATAGGTGTACCCATATCGAGGATGAAAATTTCACCCCCTTCTCCCATGGCCCCTGCCTGGAGGATAAGCTGGCATGCCTCGGGAATAGTCATGAAGTAGCGTGTCACCTCCGGATGTGTGACCGTGACCGGTCCTCCCTTTTCAATCTGTTTCCTGAAAAGGGGCACGACACTCCCCACACTGCCAACCACATTGCCAAAACGCACTATCACAAACGGGGCATCGGTCAGCCCGGATGCATTCTGGCTCTGAACCAGCATTTCCGCCACTCGCTTGCTAGCGCCCATGATACTCGTGGGCCGGACGGCCTTGTCCGTTGATACGAACACAAAACGCTCAACCCCGTACCCGCAAGAAACATCTATCACGTTACGGGTCCCCAGTATGTTGTTCCTGACCGCCTTCCAGGGATGCACCTCCATCATGGGCACGTGTTTATAGGCTGCCGCATGGAAGACTACCTGGGGCCTGTATGCAGAAAAGGCCTTTGAAAGCTGCGACCTGTCGCGTATGTCTGCCAGTATCGCCATGACCTCGATATCCGGAAAGCTCTCCCTAAGCTCCAAGTCAACTTCATAAAGGGCACTCTCAGCCGTTTCATAGAGAATGACGCCCGAAGGATTGAAACGACAGATCTGGCGGCAAAGCTCAGACCCAATGGAACCTCCTGCCCCGGTAACAAGCACCCTGGAACCCGCCAAGTATGACCCGATACGATCTTCGTCAAGGCGAATGACCTCCCTGCCCAGCAGGTCCCGGTATGCCACATCCCGAATGGCCTTCACCGATACCTTGCCGTCTATCAACTCCCCCATGCCGGGAACCGTCTTGAATGGAAGGCTGATCTGTTCGCAACTGGCTATGATCTCCCGCATCTGTTTCCCGCTGGCCGATGGAATGGCTATGAGCACCTCCTCCGCATCCAGTTTGGGGGCCAGGTGCTTGATCTCCTCAGTTCTCCCCACCACCGGAACCCCGTGGATCTTCATGCCGACCTTCCGGGGATCATCGTCAAGAAAGCCAACCACGTGGTACCTCAGCCTTGCATTATCCTGGATCTCCCTGAAGATCTTCTCCCCGCAGTCCCCGGCGCCTATGATCAAGAGGTTCTTCCTCCCTTCCCTCTTACTCCCGTTGGATCTGAAAAACCTCTTTAGGCTGAGCCTGGCGGTCTCATCCCCTGACCCGAGCCAGAAATAGATGCGGATACTGAGCCTGTAGCCTGATATGAACGATACGGTCAACACCCAGTCTATTATGAAAACCGACCGGGCAAAGCCGGCAAACCTGTGCATGTAAAGAATCAGGACCACAATAATGAGCGAACTGATGCTTGCGGCCCTGATGATATCAAAGAAATCCCTTATGCTCGTATATCGCCACATTCCCCTGTAAAGGTCGCAGAAGAAGAATGTCACGATCTTAATGGCCACAATCAGGGGAAGGAGCCGCTTCATCAGGTTTATGCTCTCGGGCGGAATCTGGAAATTGAACCGCAGCAAGTAGGAAAAATACCATGCCGCTGAGATCAACAGCACATCCATTCCAAGGATGAACAGAAAATTCCTGTTAAGCAATCGCCTTAACATAACCCTGTGTTTATCTCCTCTACTATCAGCCCAGCACCCTATAGACTCCTATCTCTCAATCTCCCAATTCCCCAATTCGTAATCCCCCAGTTTGCTTACTCCCCTCGCTCGCCACTTGTCTCTTGCCCCTTCCCTTTTGCTGCCCGCTGCTTCACCGGCTTTCTTGGCACACACTACACGGATTGCACGGGAAAAGAAAGGACGATTCAAGTTCATGGCAAGAATAAGCTCACCAGGCCTGGGGATTGCTTCCGGCAGGCAAGTATCGCAGGGACCCCCCATGCTAATTCGGGCCTGAAGCAGCGTAGCCATTGGCAAAGACGGAGGCCCGAACCATCACGAATCAAATCACCCGTGGCATCTGTCCAATCCGTGCCAAGAAATCTCTGTCTCTTCAGCCCTCACCCTCCTCGATTACGACGAGGTGTTCTTCACCAGCACCAGCCACCATCTCCGGAATGATCCTTCGGTCCAGGGTAACAAGCCGTCCCTTGTGCCGAACGGCAAGTGCAAGAAGATATGCGTCCGTGACCTGCCGATGTCCGAGAACCCGAGACCAGTCAAAGACTCCTGAGCATAGCAGGCTGATGTCGTCCGGCCAGAAATCATGCTCCGGACTCCTAACGGCCTCTTCCAGGCGTTGAGCAACCTGAGCAGCAGGCAGGGTCCCCGGATAGCCGGGGTGTGACATAATCCTGATGCACCCATTCTGGGTAACGGGACAGGATGCCCAGCCGTGCCTGATCTCACGCTCCAGCCACGACATCGCAGCCCTGTGGAAGACATGTCCCCCATCCAGGAGAGCAATCAGCACATTCACGTCCAGCAACGAGCGCATCAAACTCCTTCCTGGTCCCGTAACCGGTCAACCTGCTCGTTGCTGACAACCCGACCGCGAGGAGGAAAAGGCCTGAAACCGCCCACAGCCCTTTCTTCCCCCCTGCCATCCCTCTCCGGAGGCCGCGGCCCGGCCAATGCCTCTCTCGCCAGCTTCGATAGAATTCGCCCTACGGAGACGCGTTCCCGGCGAGCCAGATCCTTCACCGCCATGAGTACATCCTCTTCTATATCCAGCGTGGTACGCATGTGCTATCAAATTCCTCGACTACAGATGTTGTGATTATGCAGCATCATGATGATATCGCATCATATCGTCCCTGTCAATCACCTCGTTCTCATCGCCGCAATTGAACCATCTATCCAGTTCATCCGGTGGATCTGGCCTGACACTTCTTTTGATCTTCGGTCATCGCCCCCCGGTCCCCCGTCCCGAAGCTTTGATTCTCCTTTCTCGTGACCCGGGACTCCTCACCTGTATTTCCTTCCTTCTTGCTGCTCATTGCTCTTTCTGGCACGGATTACGAATCAGCGCCCCAACGTGCCTACGGCCCGGCCCTGAAAATGATAATCCTTTCGAGCGCACTGTCCAGCTTCCACAGGAACCTCCCACACCGCGTCCTCACCAGAAGCCAGCCAACAAGGATACCCGCACCATTGCTCACCATGTCCATATACTGAAATGTTCGGTATCCGCTCAGGCCCTGAAGGAATTCCAGGGCGACGCCCATGGCCAGAAAGGCCCCGGCCAGAAACGCCTGCCTGCTCCTCTCCCAATAGATGTTTCCAAACCACAACATCAGGCTCCAATAGGCAACCAGGTGACCGAACTTGTCACCCTGCTCAAATTCGATCACACCAGGGGGCTCGGGTAGCAAGGAAAAAAGGACCACAAAGGAAACCAGCAGCCAGCCCACTGCCCGCCAGAGATTTAGAAACCTCAAGTGCATCTTCACCCTTTCACCCATCCAACTGTTACCGAGCCCCTGAAGGGTAGATCAACCCGGACTTCCCTCCCGGCTCACTCCCTTGATCCGATTTCCTGTCTCACAATGTTTATCCATGAACTGCCCCCCGGGTGCACTAAAAAAGCGTGGCCTCAACTCCAGTTATCCTTCCTTTTTGGCATTGGTGATGCCATTTTTGTATAATGCAAACCTCTCCGTCAAGGAGCAAACCTACCTGTTACATTCGACCAAGAAGGGCCACAGCCGGGTCCCCCGGGTTCCTGATTGCTGAATATGACCTGCGGTCAAAAACAGGTCTAACCCCTTTTTCTTTTTACTGGTTGACTTCCTTTCGAAAGTAGGTCAAGATGACCACAATGAATCAGATAAGGGGGCCCAGGCATGAGCCAGCAAACCATAAATGTTGGGGAAGCCAAGAAGCACCTGTCTGAGATTCTCGGACGAGTGGCTTACGGCAAGGAACAGATCATAATTACCAAACGGGGAAAGCCCCTGGCCAAGTTGGTGCCGGTGGAGGATGAAACTCAGCACCTGGCGCAAGCAAGAGGATGGCTGGACGAGAAAGACGAGTTCTTCAGGATTATGGATCCTATTGTACAAGGCCGAGAGGAACACACACCAAGAGTCTTGCAAGAACAAATTGGACAATGATGTATCTCCTTGATACCAACATACTGAGCGAACTCATCAAGAAACAGCCAAATCCGCATCTCATGCTTCGCCTGGATTCAACGGCCGCGCACTCACTGTTTACCTCATGCATCTGCGTTATGGAGCTCCGCTTTGGCAGTGCTCTGCGGACCGACTTCCAGCAATTCTGGCCCAAGGTAACAAAGGAAATCCTGGATAAAGTCAACATCCTAGCCCCAGGTTATGAGGAAGCAGTCATGGCAGGCGATATTCTCGCTTCCCTACAGAAGAAAGGCCAGCCTATTGGCCTTGAGGATATTCTCATCGCTTCAACCGCCCTGACTCACAAATTGGTCCTGGTTACAGCTAATACGCGTCACTTTGCCAAGGTGCGCAAACTTGCCCTTGAGAATTGGCTGGAGCCAGTTTGACCCCATTTCTTGTAAAATGTCTCGAAAAATCCGATGCTGCTATGCCAAGAATGATATCCGTCCCGGAAACACTGATCGAAAAAATTTCAAAAGCTGCCCGGGCCTTTCAGGAACTGGAGAATGAACTCGAAGATTACCTCTTTGCATCGGATCAAGCTTTCAAAGAGAAGATGAGACGATCAAGGAAGGCTCATGTCGAGGGCAATGTCAAACCCTTCAGTCTCCTGAAAAGCGAACAGTGTATCGATTAGAAACCACCCCTGATTTCGATAGGGATTTCAAGTCCCTTGATCGCGATACTGCTGAGCGCATCTCCAAGAAAATGGAGGATGGAGGATTCAGGACAAAAGGCAGCGCGAGGAATCTTGCTCCCGCCCTTGGCAAGACGTAGTGAAGCGGCGATTCGGACTCCCGAATCCCACTGCATATTGAACTATCCGTGTAATCCGTCCCAGAGATCCCTTACTCTCGTCTCTTCTTTGTCCCCCAATCCTTACGAGTTACTGAATTTCGAAACTACGTCCC
>JAFDIC010000103.1 GCA_019308525.1 Deltaproteobacteria bacterium | reverse complement strand
CTATCTGCTCGCTGGGGTATGCATTACCGATAGTGGTCTTTATGATCTCTGCCGTGCCCAAGCCTATGAGCAAGTTATATTTCCTCTTTATATGCTGGAGAATAGCCTCATCCATCTTGTCACCGCCTACACGCACGGACTTGCTGTAAACAATTCCTGCCAGCGATATCACGGCAACCTCCGTTGTTCCGCCCCCGATATCAACCACCATGTTGCTTGTAGGTTCAGTGATTGGCAAATCCGCTCCTATCGCCGCCGCCATTGGTTCTTCAATCAGATAAACCTCCCTGGCACCGGCTGATTCGGCGGACTCCCGTACCGCCCTCTTTTCCACCTGGGTAATCCCGGAGGGAACGCAGATGATTATCCTGGGTCTTACGAGGGTCGTGCGGTTGTGGACCTTCCTGATGAAGTGCCGAAGCATGGCCTCCGTGATCTCGAAATCTGCAATAACTCCATCTTTCATAGGACGAATAGCCACGATATTCCCGGGGGTTCTTCCCAACATCATCTTTGCCTCTTTACCAACCGCGAGGACCTTGCTGCCGCCCTTGGTATCTTTCCTGACAGCCACCACAGAAGGTTCGTTGAGGACAATTCCCTTTCCTTTTACATAAACACAGGTATTGGCCGTACCCAGATCTATAGCTAAGTCATTCGAAAAAAGCCCCAGGATGGGATCAAGAAGCATAATTTACTCCTTTCAGAATTGATACGTAATATTTAATCCTAATTTACTAAAATTATCAAACAGAAAATGTGGACCCCTTGATTTATCAGCTTGACAATGCTATATTTATTTGTCTATTAAAACAGACGGTTTCTATTCCCGGATTCAGAGAGCAGTCAGATAATACCATGAAAAGGACATACCAACCAAGCAATATAAAGCGAGCGCGAACCCATGGATTCAGGGCCAGAATGAGTACCAACAGTGGGAACAAAGTCTTAAAGAGGAGAAGGGCCAAAGGCAGAAAACGCCTTACCGTGTAGTGTGGGCAGGAGGTCAAGACCCCAGGAGAATTATTTGCGTGGGCAAGAAGAAGGGCTCTTTTTCATTTCCAAGGTCCGAGAGGTTGGTGAAAAGGAGCGACTTTCTTCGACTGAGAAGAGAAGGGAGCATCTATCACACAGCCCATTTTAGGATCTTTTTCATGAAGAACGGCCTGGGCATTACGAGACTGGGGATTTCCGTCAGTAAAAGGGTAGGGAACGCAGTAAAGAGAAACAGGATCAAGCGCCTCATTCGAGAGATCTACCGATTGCATAAGGCCCGTTACCCCAAAGGGTATGACATGCTTGTGAGCGCTAGGAATGGGAGCACGGATCTGGACTTTTGGGACATTGAGAAAGAACTAGGTGAGTTTATCCTGGATGAAAGGTTTTGTTCATCTTCTTAGATATACGAAATATATACCTATTCTTGCTATAGACATATATCAAAAATTCCTCTCACCCTTTACTCTTCCCTCCTGCCGTTTTTATCCCTCGTGCTCGGTCTATGCCCGGGTTGCCATCAGCAGGCACGGCGTACTCAAGGGAGGCCTTCTGGCCCTGGTAAGGATTTCAAAATGCCATGCCTTGCATCCTGGAGGATATGACCCTGTCCCCTGAGAAAATTGGAAGGCTTGATAGCTTTGAGTGAAACCTTTTGTACCACATCAGAGAGCGGGATTTCGCAAAGATGGACAAAAATACGATCATAGCATTAGTTCTCATACTTTTCGTATGGATCTTCTGGTCGCTTATTTCCACGCCTAAGCCCCAAAAGTCCCCAACCCCGCCTCGAGTGGAGAAGGGGGGAAGCACCGAAGCACCGGAGTTGCCCGAAAGAGTCGTCAGGGACCAAGGCGGCCGGGGAGGTACGCTTTTTCAGCCGAAAACGGTCCAAAGGGGTGGAGCAAGAAATTACTGTCGAGACCCCGCTTTTAAGGGCCGTTTTTACTAACAGGGGGGCCACGTTGAAGAGCCTGAAGCTCAAGAGATACCATGTTGAGGCAGATCCAGATTCCCCCTTGGTGGAAATGATCGAAGTTGACCGGGGTTTTCTAGGACTGGAAATACCGGGAGGGCCTTCCGGGGCAAATTCAGGGATAATCTATAGCGTTGATAAGAGGCGCGTGTCTGTTACCCAGGAGTCAGGTCCCCGGGAATTACACTTCAAGGCCATCTCCGGGGAGGGAATTTCCATTGAGCAAGTCTATCGTTTTTATCCAAACAAGTATCCTATTGACTGGGAGGTGACCCTTTCAAATGGCGGTCAAGGGAAAGTAGAGGGTAATCTGGGTGTGATTCTCAGGAATAGGCCACCAGCCAAGAAAAAGGGCTACTATTCCTTCGTTGGGGTCTCCTTCCTCCTCAACGAGGAACTCCAGAAGCTGGCGCCCAAGAAATTGAAAGAGACCAGGGCATTCTCGGGAATGATCAATTGGGTGGCAATCGAGAACGACTATTTCATGACCGCTGTTATCCTGGAAGACCAGGAAGAGGCCACTCTCCGGGCAGGGTACCGCTCCGAGGAGATCCTCGAGGCTGCTTACAGAACTCCTTTGCTCTCCCTTCCCCAAGGAAGATCGATCACCGCCCGCTTTATGCTTTACCTTGGCCCCAGGGACATCAGTTACCTGAAACCCCTCGGGAAAAAGCTGGACATGGCGATCAATTTTGGCTGGACAGACATTATTGCCAAGCCCCTGCTCTATCTACTGAGGTTTTTCTACAAGTATACGGAAAACTACGGTGTGGCCATCATAATACTTACCGTGTTGATCAAGATCCTTTTTTGGCCCCTCACACACAAGAGTTACAAGTCCATGAAAGAGATGCAAAAACTACAGCCGCTCATGGCCAAGATAAGGGAAAAATATAAGCATAACAGGGAACAGATGAACAGGGAACTGATGGCCCTGTACAAGACATACAAAATCAATCCCATGGGCGGATGCCTCCCGATGATCATCCAGATCCCTGTCTTCTTCGCCCTTTTCAGGATCCTGGGGAGTTCCATCGAATTGAGGCATGCCCCTTTCATGCTGTGGATCAATGATCTCTCGGCCCCTGACCGTCTTTTTCGGTTCCCATTTCAGATACCGTTCATGTCACCGCCTTACGGCATCCCTGTACTCACCCTGTTGATGGGAGCGTCGATGTTTATCCAACAAAAGATGACCCCCACTCCTGGAGATCCGACCCAGGCCAAGGTCATGATGTTCCTGCCCATTATTTTCACTGTGTTCTTCATCAATTTTCCCTCTGGCCTGGTCCTATACTGGCTCGTCAATAACCTGATATCCATCGGGCAACAGTACAGGATTAAGAAGAGTTCAGCTTAAGAATCGGAGGAAGAGATATGGCACAAGAATATGAATTCGAAGGAAAAACCACTGAGGAGGCCATTGAAAACGCTGCCAGAGAACTGAATATCCCTGCCGAGGACTTGAATTTCGAGATTATTGAACCGGGTTCCGCGGGCATCTTCGGCCTCGTGGGTGGGAAAAAGGCCAAGATAAAAGTCACCCTCAAGGGTGGAAAGGAGGGAGGAGAGGAAGACGGTCTCATGGTTGCACAGGAGACCTTGGAAAAGATACTTGCTCTTATCCCTCTGGAAGCAACGGTTCATGCCATACAAGAAGACGGGAAAATATCCTTGAACATAGAAGGCGACAAGTCCGGTCTGCTCATAGGGCGGAGGGGCAAGACCCTGGACGCCATTCAGTTCATAGTAAACAAGATCGTCAACAAGGCCCTGGACAGGAAGGTCCAGGTGGTGGTTGATTCCGAAAATTACCGGAAGAGGAAGAAAGAAGCACTTATCCAGATGGCCATCAAGATGGGTGAGAGGGCCAAGAGGATAAGGAAACCTGTCACTACTGATCTCCTCAACCCCCACGACAGGCGGATAGTCCACCTTGCCCTCAAGGATGATGACACACTGGAAACCAGGAGCAGGGGAGAAGGTCTCCTGAAAAAGGTAGTGATAATACCCAAGGGCAGGAAATAAAGATCCGGATTCAAAGGGCTCGGCTTTGCTCCACCCCTGAAAGGAGATATCGCCCGCAGCAACCGGCGGCATTGAGAAGCCAGAATTCAGAAGTCAGGAGTCAGAAAAATATTGATGTCGCTTCGCTGCAAGACGGCTGTGATGAGGGTTCAACATTGGCGAAAGCTCTATTCTGGCTCCTGGATTCTCCCCCGGCATATCACGGCAGAGCCAGCATCTCTGAGTCCCGCTATGCGGGGAAGGACCGGGTTTTTCAGGAGGGAATAAATTTAGTTGCCTTGCAGCCCGTCAATGGAATACAAAGGCCCCGGTGAAGATACCATAGCAGCAATCGCTACACCCATGGGCCGGGGTGGCATTGGTATCGTGCGAATCAGCGGGCCCCGGGCCAAAGAAACAGCCCAGAAAGTATTCAAGCCCAGGGGCACTGTCCAGGAGCTCAAGAGCCACCATCTCTATGTAGGGCATTTCTGTGACCCTTCCTCGGGCGAGATAATCGATGAAGTCTTGCTTTCCTACATGAAGCAGCCCCGCTCTTACACGCGTGAGGATGTGGTGGAGATCAATTCCCACAGCGGCCCCTATCTCCTGACGAGGATCTTGCAAGTGATCCTGGAGCAGGGGATCAGGCTTGCAAGGCCCGGCGAATTCACATTCAGGGCCTTCATGAACGGCAGGATAGATCTTACCCAGGCCGAAGCAATCGTTGATCTCATCAACTCCAAATCAGACAGGGGCCTTCAACTGGCGGCGATGCAGATCAGCGGGGTCCTCAGGAGTACCATTGAGGAACTGAGGCAGAGGGCTTTGGACCTCATCGCCCATGTGGAAGCAGCAATCGATTTCCCGGAAGAAGACTTCGCCGTGTTACCAAGAGAAGAGACAGTCTCCCGTATAGAGCATGAACTGCTTTCTCCCATCAGGCGGATGATAGCGGATCACGACCGGAGAAAGCTCTGGATGGACGGGATCAAATTGGTCATTGTCGGCCGGGTCAACGCGGGCAAATCAAGTCTCCTGAATCGTCTGCTCAATGAACAAAAGGCCATCGTTACCCCCCATCCCGGGACTACGAGAGACGTGATAGAATCGACCATACAGATCAACGGCATCCCCTTTCGCATTGTGGACACCGCCGGGTTCAGGAAGGCGAAGGGAGAGGTGGAAAAAATCGGTGTCCGGATGGCAGAAGAGCAAATGGCCCAGGCGGATCTCGTCCTGTTGGTAATCGATCAGAGCCGCACACTCAACCAGGAGGACATTCGACTGATCCAAAAGGCCAAAAAAGACAAAAGCATTGCAGTGGTAAACAAGGTCGATCTTCCGTCCCGCCTTGATGAAAGAAGGCTCTCTAGCCTGCTGGGCGGACTCCCGAAAGTAAGAGTCTGTGCCATCAGGGGAGACGGAATTCATGAATTGAAGGAAAGAATAGCGCATACTGTTATGACAGGCAGAATAACGGGCGATTCAGGCTCTATGGCACCTAATGTCCGGCATACTCAGGCCCTCGCTCGAGCCCTGGAGGCCTTCAGCAGGGCGTCAGAAACAATCAATGAAGACCTACCCTACGAAATAACTGCCATGGAGCTCCACATGGGCTTGGACGCGCTGGGGGAGATTACGGGAGAAACAACCAGCGATGAGATCCTGGACAGGATATTCAGTGAGTTCTGCCTGGGAAAGTGAATATTGATGGCAAAGCAAAAAGTCCAATTTCTGCGTTTAGACCTTTCAAATGACTCTGAGGGCCGGGGCTACCTTTCCGAGGCGAGTGGCGGACAAGCCTGGGAGCCCTGGAACAAAAGAAAGGGGATCATGGTTCTCTTCACCGCTTCAAGAATCTGAAAGAATCACAGAGTGCGGCCACCACCCAGGCTAGTTAGCGTGGAAGTATTCCTTCACCTGTTTGATTGCACAATACTTTCCGCACATGGTACAGACGTCGTCCTCACTGGGAGGATTTTCTTCCCGCAGCCTGCCGGCCTTCACGGGATCTATTGCCAGATCCGTTTGGGTCTTCCAGTCTAGCCTCTTTCTCGCCTGAGACATTTTCAGGTCCCTTTCAAGGGCGATCCTGTTCCCACGGGCAATGTCGCCGGCATGCGCTGCTATCTTGGTCACTATTACCCCTTCCCTTACGTCCTCTACCTTTGGCAGGCAGAGGTGCTCGGCCGGCGTTACGTAGCAGAGAAAATCCGCTCCCGCTTCCCCTGCCACTGCTCCCCCGATGGCACAGGCCACGTGGTCATAGCCTGCTGCGACGTCCGTCACCAGCGGACCCAACACGTAAAATGGTGCGTGATGGCACAGCTGTTTCTGGAGCAACACGTTTGCCTTGATCTGATTCAAGGGCACATGCCCGGGCCCTTCTATCATTACCTGAACACCTGCCTCCCAGGCCCTTTTAGTCAGGGATCCAAGGGTCATCAGTTCATGGACCTGTGCGCCGTCTGTCGCATCCGCCAGACAACCCGGTCTGAGCCCATCCCCCAAGCTCAGGGTCAGATCATAGTTCTTGGCTATGGAAAGAAGCCTGTCGTAATGTTCGTACAGGGGATTTTCTCTTTCATGGTGGAGCATCCATGTGGTCAGGAAAGCGCCGCCCCGGCTTACGATATCCATTACCCTCGGGTTTTTTTTCAGGGTCTCCAAAGCAGACCTCGTCAAACCGCAATGGACAGTGATAAAATCCACTCCGTCCTCGGCATGCCTCTCTATGACCTCGAAGATTTTCTCCACCGTGAGATTGACCAGGGCACCTGTTTCATTGATAGTCTCAATCACCGCCTGGTAGATGGGGACCGTGCCTATTGGTACAGATGACGCCTCAACGATTTTTCTCCTGCAAAGATCAATATCACCCCCGGTGGAAAGATCCATCACGGTATCCGCGCCGGCCTCAACGGCCACATTCAATTTCTCTAACTCCTCCTCCACTATCGCCCGGTCTGAAGAGGTGCCTATGTTTGCATTAACCTTGATAGTCAAACCTTCGCCTATCCCGCAGGGCCTTAGGTTCCTGTGATGCCTGTTCGAAGGAATAACAATTCTGCCCTCCGCGATCTTCTCCCTCAGCCAGGACACATCCACCTGCTCTTGTTCCGCCACAAAATTCATTTCAGGGGTTGCTATTCCTGACCTTGCTTTTTCCATCTGTGTCATCTTCTATCCCTGCTATTGACTCGAAACCTTGAAAAGATCCCTTGATATTGTTTGATCCGTGTCCCTTTCCTATGTTACGTATAATAGGCTAAGATCCTAGATCTATTCTAGATAAAGTTATCTAATTAAATTAAGCACCGGCGCCAGGATTGTCAACCAAAATAATAGTGATCCTGAGCCCTCGGTATTAGGCGGCGTTGGCAATGGAAGTCCTGATTTGTCCCGGTGGGGTCCCCGTTCCTCCATAGGGTCCCGAGATCTTGCGTCCGGAGATTTCTCTTAGCGCCTGCGATCAACGACGGGATTTGGCCGAGAAAAGGCCCCCTGGATTTGGACCTTTCGCCTCCGACACCGAGCATGAACCGTTAACAGACTCACCAGCTTGAAGTAAGAGCCTTGCGTAATGGGAAAGCCCTTTAAATCTCTATTCCCAGGGGGAGCGAGCCTCCTTACCTTGTTGTTGACTGCAATGGTTTTGTCCCTGTTTGTGGTTAAGGTCCCTATCCTGGATTTGGTGGAGTTGAAGACTTACGACCTCCGCTTCAGATCGAGGAAAGCCAAAAAGCCCTTAACCCCTATTGCCCTTGCCGTAATCGACGAAAAAAGCCTGGACATTGAAGGTCAATGGCCATGGCCGAGGGCAAAGATCGCCCGCCTCATCCGTATCCTTTCTGAGGACGGTGCAAAGGTTATCGGGTTCGACATATGTTTCGCAGAACCGGACAAGAACAATTCCCTTGAATTGATCAGGCAACTGGAAGAGAAAATAAGGTCCTATGAAATAGATCACCCCCTGCTGAAGGATTTCATTAGCGGCAGAAAACGATCTGCCGACAATGACTTGACCCTGGCAAGAGCTATCCGAGAAGCGGAGGCCAAGGTAGTCCTCGGTCATTTCTTCTATATGTCGCCCGACTTTCTTGATTATGATATCGGCCAAGGGGAGATCGAGGAACGTCTCCACCGAATTGAGAATTCCCGGTACCCCATTGTGCTCCTGCCAAAGGGCACGGAGATCCAAGATCCTTTTGCCCATGCCTATGCCCCTGAAACAAACATCCGGGTCCTGAGCGATGTAGCAGACTCTTCCGGTTATTTCAACATGATCTCCGACCCTGAGGACGGCGTGCTAAGAAGAATGGAGCTTATTATAAAGTGCGGCAAAGACCTGTATGCCCCTCTGTCAGTCCAGGTCCTGTGGAACTTCCTGGACAGACCGACTCTCCTGGTGAGAGTCGCAGAATACGGGATAGAAGGGATCCAGATCGGGGAAACCTTCGTTCCCACGGACGAGAGGGGCAGGTTGCTCATCAATTACCTGGGGCCGGAGGAAACCTTTACCCGATACCCTATAAGTGACATCCTCAATGGGAGATTCCCAAGAGGGACCTTCAAGGACAAGATCGTCCTTGTAGGGTCCACGGCCATCGGACTTTACGACATCAGGAACACGCCGGTCTCTTCGTCCGGAGAATATCCTGGACTCGAAGTTCACGCAACCATAATAGATAACATACTTAGAGAGGACTTTTTGCATAAGCCTGAATGGGCAAAGGCCTATGATGTCTTGGTCATCTTGTTTCTTGGGCTCATCTCAGGCGTTATTGTCTCCCGTACGCGCGCCCTGAAAGGCTTTTTTCTTGCAACCGGATTGTTCATTTCCTACGCCCTCCTGAACAGGCTGCTCTTTGCAAGTCATGGCATATGGCTGAACCTCGTCTATCCTCTTCTCGCCCTTGTTCTCGTATACGTATGCCTCACAGTATTTCGCTATTTCACAGAGGAAAGGGAGCGCAGAAAAATCGGGGGAGCCTTCAATCAATACGTTTCAAAGCATGTTGTGAGCGAAATGCTCAAGAATCCTGAAAGACTACGGCTTGGCGGGGACAAAAAGGAGCTCTCGGTTCTTTTCTCCGACATCAGGGGGTTTACGACTATATCCGAGACAATGCCGACGGAAGAACTGGTACAGGTGTTGAACGAGTACCTAACTTCCATGACGGAAATCGTTTTCAGACATGAGGGCACTCTCGACAAGTACATGGGCGATGCCCTGATGGCGATTTTCGGCGCCCCCCTGGACCAGTTCGATCATCCTATAAGGGCCTGCGCCTCAGCCCTTGATATGACAAGTGAATTGGCGCGCCTTAATGATCGGTGGGTAAAGGAAGGAAAAATCCCTCTTGAGATAGGCATAGGCATAAACACGGGAATCATGATGGTGGGTAATATGGGTTCTGTGCACAGGTTCGACTACACTGTGATCGGTGATGCCGTGAATCTTGCTTCAAGATTGGAGGCTGCAAACAAGAATTACAGGACAAATATTCTCATCAGTGAATCCACCTATGAGAAGGTGAAAAGCCATTTTGAATGTCTCGAGCTGGACAGTGTGCGCGTAAAGGGCAAAGTCGAGCCTGTTAGGATATACCATTTGATGGGAAGAAAGGGCTCCGTCCCTTGGGATCCGGAAGCAATCCAGGGATTTCACGCAGCACTCGAAAAGTACAAGGAAAGGCGATGGGATGAGGCAGTAGAACTCTTCCAGGAGGTGGTTGAGAGGGCGCCGGGGCTCCATGCATCTCACCTGTACATCAAACGGTGCCTTGATCTGAAATCAAACCCGCCACCCCCTGAGTGGGATGGTGTTTTCACCATGGCCATGAAATAGTCCCCTTCAGTCTTGATGGATTCGCAAAAAGTCCAGCGCCTCGCCGGGCGGGAAGTGGAAATCTGCCTTGAGACGCTTTCGCCAGGATATCAGACACGCTTCCGGTAGACTCCAAAACCCTGTCTGGCTAGAATGTCTTGGAGCTGTCAAGCAGGAGAGTCACAGGACCGTCGTTCACAAGGTGTACTTCCATCATCTCTTGAAACCTACCAGACTCAACCGTGAGTCCTTGCTCCCTCAATCCGTCCATAAAGTGAAGGTAGAGCTTGCGCGCCTTCTCCGGTCGTGCCGCCCGGGCAAAAGACGGCCTTCTACCTTTCCTGCAATCCCCCCACAGGGTGAACTGGGAAACCACCAGGACCATTCCCTGGATGTCCAGCAGGGAGCGGTTCATCCGTCCGCCCTCGTCAGGAAAGATCCTCAGGGTTGCGATCTTCTTACTGAGGTATTCGCTATCCCTCTCCCCATCATCCTCTCCGATGCCGAGGAAGACCAGAAGTCCCACACCGATTTCCCCCACCTTGATCCCATCAACCTCCACCCTCGCCCCTTTGACTCTCTGCACCACGGCCCGCATTTTCAGATCTCCGATAGGAACTTACTCCTCATAGGGAAATCAGATCCTGAATAAACTGATTCCTTCACGGATCATAGAGTCAATTCACTGACACTCTGGATAATCAATTCTTTTCCTTCGTCAAGGTCCCCAGATACACACTGCTGCCCAAAGCCTGGTCCATGGCAACGAATGGTCCCCCGGGGGGACCACGACAACAAATACCACGAACTCTGTTTTCTTTTGTCTCAAATAGGTGGAGCGCAAAAGACTTGGCCAACAGCCCGGATAAACTTGATACCATTATGGTGAGACAATGTCAAAATCCGCTCTTGATTCCCCCGCGTTTTCAGGACTATTATGAAACCATGAAACCTGAATTGATCCTCATTAATCCATGGATCTACGATTTCGCTGCCTATGATCTATGGTCTAAACCCCTGGGTCTCCTCTACCTTGCTGCCTATCTCAGGGATTCAGGATTTCGGGTAACCCTAATTGACTGCCTTGATATTCATCACCCGGGGATGAAAAGATATCCCGGTGTGTCCAAGCCATTGCGCCGTGCCTTTGGGACCGGGAAGTTCTGGAGGGAAATTATCCAGAGACCTGCGCCCTTGAAGGACTTCCCGAGGCGGTACTACCGGTACGGCATTTCGATACCCCTGTTCGTCGATGCCTTGAAGAAGATAAAGCGTCCCGCAGCCATACTCGTCACCTCCCTGATGACCTACTGGTATCCCGGCGTAGTAGATGCCGTAAGAATTGCCAGAGAGGTCCACCGGGGGGTTCCCATCATTTTGGGCGGCATTTACGCCTATCTGTGCACCGAGCATGCGAGGAGACATGCGGGGGCCGACCTGGTCTTTGACCGGGCGGGATTCGATTCACTGGAACTGGTAACCAATGTCCTCGCAGAGTTTGGTGTCAAGGGTGGAAACCCCCCGCCGGGTATCGACCGTGTTTCCTACCCGGCCTTTGACCTGCTGAGAAAGGTTGACTATGCCTGCATTCTGACCTCCGCGGGCTGCCCCTACCGCTGCTCTTACTGTGCCAGCAACCTGTTGAATCCACGTTTCTGCCAGAGGGACCCGGATTCGGTGGTATCAGAGATCGAATACTGGCACAAGAAACACGGGGTCGTGGACTTCGCCTTCTACGATGATGCCCTCTTGATCAACTGGGGCACCCACATGGGCGTCATCTTGGAGAGGATTCTTCGCAGGAACCTCTGCTTGCGGTTCCACACGCCCAATGCCCTGCACATAAGGGAGATAGGTCGGGAAGTGGCGGAGATTCTTTACCGTTCCGGGTTCAAGACCATTCGTCTCGGACTGGAGACCGCGGATAGGGCTTTTCATGATGATTTTGACCGGAAGCTGTCTGAAGGGGATTTCGAGAGGGCAGTCGCCAACCTGCACGGGGCATGTTTTACCAGGAATCAAATAGGCGCCTATATCCTCATGGGGCTTCCCGGGCAGAGCGCGGAATCCGTCTTGGCTACAATCAAGGCGGTGGGAAGGTCGGGGGCAACACCATACTTGGCAGAGTACTCTCCGATCCCCATGTCACCCCTTTGGCAAAAGGCGTTGGAAACTTCGAAACATGACCTCGCGAATGAACCCCTCTTCCATAACAATATTCTCCTTCCGTGCTGGGACGAAGAGCAAAAGGCCTTGATCCCTGAACTGAGAAAGATGGTGAGAGAAGCCAGGATGGAACCTTCCTAGTCTCCCCCAACCCTGTTTATCAAGCTGGCCGCGTAAGCAGCGCCAAAACCGTTATCGATGTTGACCACTGTTACCCCTGAGGCGCATGAGTTCAGCATCCCCAAAA
>JAFDIC010000102.1 GCA_019308525.1 Deltaproteobacteria bacterium | reverse complement strand
TGAAAACGATCTGGTACGAGAATCGCAGGGGGAGGAAGATCTTTTCCAGGGGTTGAACACCGGCCACAGTCTGATAGGAGACCCCATTGTTCCTCTCAAAGGCATCAAGCAGGCGATTCAGGTCACGGCATCTGCTTGTTGTCAAGTCCTTGAACCCGTTCAGATCCAGGCCGAGGGGCCGAAAAAGCTTCAAAAGGACCCCGAACCGCTTTATTCCCCAGTCCGCATAGGAACTTCCCAGGTGTGGAGTCCCAATGGTGGTAAGGGAAGAGACCCTTTTCTCCAGACGGTACCTGTATATCATCAGGCGGGCGTCCAGTCCTCCCATACTGTGAGCTATGATATGCACCCTGGGCCATCTGGAGAAGTTTCCAGTGATCCGGAGGATTAGCCTGTAGAGGTCAAACGCCCGCCTTTCCAGGGAAGCGGCCCAGCTTACCCTGCCATGGAAGGCGTTGAAACCCTTGTCCAGGAGAGTGCTTCTAATTTTCCTGAAATAATGCAGCCGGTCCTCAGCCGTGTTATCAGGCGGTGAGATGGGCCGCAACAGCCTGTCAAAGGGTGCTATACCGTGGGCAAGAATGATGGGAGTCGAAGTGTTCATATCGTCATTCGGGTCAAGGTTCAAAGTTCAAGGTTCAAAGTTCAAGATTGCGGGATCGCAACAACCGTGTCGCCAGTCGTCGGTCCTCTCTCCGGCTGCTCACTGCTCACTGTTCACTTCATGCTTCTCACTTCCCCCTACTCGTGACTTGTCACTTCCTCTATCGCAACTGAAAGTTGCTCCTACAGGCTGCCCGCTATTCCTAGTATCCTACCTCGATTCCCGGCCGGAGAAAAGGACCGGGGATTTGCCGGTCCAGCATTTACCTGGAGAATCATATTGACAAGGGAAGACCCCTCGAATAATATACCAGCTTGTGCAAAATTTCTTTAATTGCCCTTGACCCAGATGTCTCAAGAAGGGAAGGGACCTAAGAATACCTTATTTTCATCAGAAACGTTAGTCTACTTTTTTCTGCAAGAGCCTGATTAGAGGGGAATAGCTTCATGTTTTTCAATGTTTCGCTTTATGCCTCGCTCGTGATCTTCCTCATGGGCATGTTTTACAAGGTTTCCACCTGGTTTTGGCGCGATATTGGTGTTTTCAAGGGTAAATACACCGCACCGGAGAGGATCAAGGCAGCGGCCCGCGGGGTATTCAGTGTCCTTTTGAGCAGAAAGGTCCTGATCCTCTTATGGGCCTTCATTATTGACGGGATAGTACAGAGGCGGGTGCTCAGGGAGAATTTTCTCAGGTGGCTGATGCACATCCTGATATTTGCGGGCTTCATGCTCTTGCTGATCTTCCACGCACTGGACAATTTCGTAACCGAGAAACTCTTGCCCGAATACATGCCCACGCTGAATCCCGCTATGTTCCTGAGAGACCTGTTCGGGGCGCTTGCTGTGATAGGCATTGGTATAGCCGTGTACCGCCGTTTGACCATGAAGGTCCCCAGGCTGAAGACCAATCCCATGGACTTTTACGCCATCACCATACTCGCGGTAATCATGCTGTCGGGGCTGTTCCTGGAAGGGGTGAAAATAACTTCCTACGGAAGATACATGGAGATGGTAGAGGAGTACTCAGATACGGACGAGGAGGAGGAGCTCAGGGCCCTGGAGGCATTATGGGTCGAGGAGTACGGTGTAGTCTCCCCCAAGGTCAAGCCGCCCTTTGAAGAGGATATCCTTGAGCAGGGGCGCGAGATCAACGATCTGAGTTGCTCTGCCTGCCATTCCAAGCCCTCTTCCGCCTTTGGAGGATATGTGGTTGCCAAGCTGGTGAAACCAGTTGCCCTGGGGCTGGATAGGATCAATATGCGCATGATCCTCTGGTATATCAATTTTCTTTCCTGCTTTATAGGCCTGGCCTATCTGCCCTTTAGCAAGATGTTTCACATCTTCTCCAGCCCCATCAGCCTGATGGCCGGTGCGGTGATGGACAGGGACCGCTCAGACCCTGCCAATATCGCCACCCGCCAGGTCATGGAGCTGGACGCCTGTACCCATTGCGGTACGTGCAGCAGGAACTGCTCTGTAGCGGCGGCATTTTACAGCACTGGAAACATAAAGGTTCTTCCCTCGGAAAAGATGGTCTACTTAAGGAGATACGTGGCGGGAAAGGACTTGAATGAGGGGGAATTGCGTTCAATACAGGAAGGAGCCTATTTGTGTACGAATTGTGACCGCTGTACCGTCGTATGCCCGGTTGGGATCAACCTGAGAGAACTCTGGTACAGTGTGAAGGAGGAGATGATTCAAAGAGATCTTCCCACTCCCCTGGTTCTCTCCCAGTTCTCTTTCTACCGGGGCGTGGAGCGAAAGAGTCTGGAGATTACAGATTATGAAGGACCCCTCAATAAGGCCAGGGATGAGATTCTCTCCAAATGCGAACTGATGAAAGATTCGGGAAAGGTCGTTGATCTCAACCAGAGGGATAGGGATATCAGAGAAAGGGCGATCAGATCTTTGCAAGGGAATACCTTTGCCTACTGTTATGCCTGCGAGAATTGTACCACCGTGTGCCCGGTAGTGGAGAATTACGAAAACCCCCAGGAAAAACTGGGCCTCCTGCCGCACCAGATAATGAGGTCCCTGGGCCTGGGCCTCAAGGACCTGGCACTTGGCTCCAGTATGCTATGGGACTGCGTCACCTGCTACCAGTGCCAGGAACACTGCCCGCAGGGAGTTAAGGTGACAGATATATTGTACGAATTGAAGAACATGGCCGTGAGGGAATCCTTTTCGGGAAACAGTCCATAGATGGACTGGGAAATCGGCCGGGGACAAGTGATCGAGGCGGTAAGGAGATTTAGTCATTCAGAAGGCGTCTAACAGAGATAGGGACTGAGACATGGATTTTGCATTGTTTATCGGGTGTAAGATTCCTCACCACTTAAAGCACTACGAGAGCTCGGCAAGGGCGGTGCTGGAGGTGCTGGGTGTTGAGGTCACGGATATACCCGCTTTTAATTGCTGCGGGTATCCGGTGCGAAACGCAGACTTCCATACCTTTGTCCTCCTTTCGGGCAGGAACTTGGCGCTTGCCGAAGAAAGGGGCCTGGATATCATGGCCCTGTGCAAGTGTTGTTTCGGGAGCCTAAAGAAGGTGGATCACCTCTTGAAAAACGATACAACTCTGAGGGAAGAGATCAACAATATCCTGAAGAGGGAGGATCTTTCCTACCAGGGGAAAGTAGAGGTCACCCATTTCCTGTCCGTTCTTCACAGGGACATAGGTGTAAAGGCCATAGGAGAAAAAATATCCAGACCTTACAAGGGGTTGAAGGTCGCGACCCATTACGGGTGCCATGCGTTGCGTCCAAGCGATGTCACAAATTTTGATGACGCGGTCTCACCTTCCCTCTTCGAAGACCTGGTCACAGTGACCGGGGCCAAGAGCGTGGAGTGGCCGTTGAGATTGGAATGCTGTGGGGCGCCCCTCATGGGGATAAACGACGAACTCTCGGTGGATCTCATGACGAGAAAACTCCAGACGGCCAGGGAGTGTGGTGCGGATTACGTGTGTGTCAGTTGCCCCTGGTGCCAGGTCCAGTTTGACGAGGTTCAGGAATCAAGAAACGGGAAGGGGCCGGGGGTCCCCAGCATCCTCTATTCCCAGCTACTCGGCAAGGTAATGGGAATAGAAGACGGGATACTGGGCATCGAGGAAAACAGGCTGGATATATCCGGTATACAGGGATATCTGTCAGAGGAGAAGGTATGACCAAGGAAAAGATAGGGGCTGTCATGGTTATCGGCGGGGGCATCGCGGGGATGCAGGCCGCCCTTGATGCAGCTGATACAGGGTTTTACGTCTATCTGGTAGAGAGGAGCACGTCCATAGGCGGTGTGATGGCGCAACTGGACAAGACGTTTCCCACCAATGACTGCGCCATGTGAATTATTTCGCCGAAACTGGTCGAGGTCGGCCGGCACTTGAACATAGAGTTGTTGACCCTGTCAGAGGTAAAGGGAATAAGGGGCGAAGAGGGGAACTTCGAGGTCAGCATCACCCAGTACCCGCGCTACGTGGACATGGAAAAATGTATCGCCTGCGGATTGTGTGCAGAGAAGTGCCCGAAGAAAGTGATCAGCGAATATGATGCAGGTCTCGCAAAACGCAAAGCTGCCTATGTACAATACGCACAGGCCGTGCCCTTGAAATACGCACTCGATCCCGACAACTGCATCTATCTCCAAAAGGGAAAATGCAGGGCCTGCGAGAAATTCTGTCCTGCTGACGCAATCAAGTTCGATGATGTTCAGAAGGACCTGAAGGTTCAGGTCGGGGCCATAATCTTCGCAGGGGGCTGCGAGGTATATGATCCCAAGATCCATGATGTATACGGGTACGGGAACTCCCCCAACGTAGTCACCAGCCTTGAATTTGAAAGGATCCTTTCATCCTCCGGACCCTACGGGGGTCATTTGGTGCGGCCTTCAGATAAGAAGGAGCCGGAAAAAATTGCGTGGCTCCAATGTATAGGGTCCAGGGACACACACATAGGGTCTAGAAATTATTGCTCCTCCGTGTGCTGCACATATGCCATCAAGGAGGCCATGCTGGCAAAAGAACACAGCAAGGGTTCCCTGGACACGGCAATTTTTTACATGGATATCCGAACCCACGGAAAGGACTTCGAACGTTATTACAACAGGGGCAGAGATGAAGCAGGCATAAGGTTCGTAAAATCCAGGATCACAAACATAGATAGATTTCCGGGCTCGGATAAGCTTCTCATCCGCTACATCAACGAGGTGGGCGAGAGGGTCCAAGAGGAATTCGACATGGTGGTCCTTTCGGTGGGCCTCGGGGTGAAGGCACAGACAAGAGACCTGGCAAAGAGCCTGGGGATAGGTCTCAACCAATATGACTTTGCTTCGACCGGCACGTTCGAGCCGGTTAAGACCTCGGTTCCAGGGATAATGATTTGCGGAGCGTTCGAGGCCCCAAAGGACATCCCTTCCTCTGTTATGGAGTCCAGCGCCGCCGCGGGGCTAGCAGCGTCAAGACTTTATTCGGCCAGGTTCACAAGGACCAGGGAAAAGGAAGTTCCCCAGGAGGTCAATGTCAGGGGCGAGCCACCGAGGGTAGGGGTCTTTGTATGCAGGTGCGGAACCAATATAGCGTCCGTAGTGGACGTACCATCCGTGGTGGAGTTCGCCAAGGGGCTCCCTGGAGTAGTCTACACCGAGGAAAACATGTTCAGTTGTTCCCAGGACACCCAGGAAAAGATGGCCCAGATAATCAAGGAACACCGTCTCAACAGGGTCGTTGTTGCCGCATGCACTCCAAAGACCCATGAACCCCTCTTCCAGGAGACGGTCACGAACGCGGGGATCAACAAGTACCTCTTCGAGATGGCCAACATACGCAACCAGTGTTCCTGGGTACACAGCTCAGACAAGGATGAGGCCACGGAGAAGGCAAAGGACCTCGTCAGAATGGCCGTGGCAAAGGTCGCGCTGCTTGAACCCCTGGTAGAACCCAGCGTCGAGATGAACAAGTCCACTCTCGTTGTGGGAGGGGGCATATCCGGAATGGCTGCTGCGAGGCTCCTGTCCTCGCAGGGTTACAAGGTTTATCTGGTCGAAAAGGAAGCCCGGCTTGGAGGCCAGGCCCTCAACTTACTGGAAACCTGGAGGGGGGAGGACATCCAGGAAAAGGTTCAAGGCATGATCAAGGAAGTGGAATCGGACGAGAACATCGAAGTCCGCCTTGAGGCCAGCATCAAGCAGGTTGACGGTTTTGTAGGCAATTTCAAGACCACTATCACCAGGGAGGACCAGGGAGATGAAGAGGTCCTGGAGCATGGAGTCGCGATCATTGCATCAGGCGCATCTGAGCTGAAACCCCGTGAGCTTCCCTACCTGTATGGGAAGGACTCCAGGGTGGTTACTTCCCTTGAACTGGATAGAAGACTCATTGAGAACACCATCGACATCAACGGCAATCAATGTGTTGCCTTTCTCCAGTGTGTCGGTTCCCGCATAGAAGGGCGTCCCTATTGTTCCAAGGTGTGCTGTACCCATTCTGTAAAGAGCGCCTTGAAACTGAAAGACCTCAACCCTGACATGGACGTTTTCATAATTTACAGGGATATGCGAACCTACGGCCTCAGGGAAGATCTCTACCGGGAAGCCAGGGAGCGGGGGGTTGTGTTCCTGAGGTATGACTTTGACAGGGGGTTGAATGTGGACCAGGAGAATGGTGCCTTGAGGGTCCGCTTTACGGATACAACCATCCGCCGGGAAATGGAACTGAAGCCGGACCTGTTCGTCCTGGCCACCGCAATAGTACCTCCCCAAGAGAATCCCCTGGCAAAGATGTTCAAGATCCCCGTGAACGAAGACGGGTTTTTCATGGAGGCCCACGTGAAGTTGCGGCCGGTTGATTGTGCCACGGACGGCGTGTTCATTTGTGGCCTGGCCCATGCACCCAAGCCCATCGATGAGTCCATAGCCCAGGCCCAGGCAGCGGCAACACGGGCGGTGGCCGTCTTGGCCAAGGAGAGAATACAGGTCAGCGGAAACGTGGCGCAGGTGGATCCCACCGGGTGCAGCAGTTGCGGGGTATGTATTGATATTTGCCCCTATTCGGCACCTTCCTTCATAAAGGAAGGTCACTTTGCGGGGAAGTCGGAAATAAATCCTGTACTGTGCAAAGGCTGCGGGCTTTGCGTGGCTTCTTGCAGGTCCGGCGCCATAAAACTGGCCGGGTTCGACACGGACCAGATCATGGCCATGATAGAGGAGATTTAGCCACCTTGCGGGCGATGCGGAAACGGGTCCTTTGTTATTGTTACTGCAAGGTGATGCACTTGACCTGATTCTTTGCGGCAGCGGGAGCACGCATTCCGCATGGGCTGGCAAAGGCAAGAGGGATAGATTTCTTCCACGAGGAGACGAGGATGAATGATTGGCAACCAAAGATAACCGCCTTTCTTTGTAACTGGTGCAGCTATGGGGCTGCAGACCTGGCAGGAGTGAGCCGACTCCAGTACCCGACAAATATCAGGGTGATCAGGGTTCCTTGCTCTGCGAGGGTGAGCCCCAAGTTCATTCTTGCTGCATTGCGGCACGGTTCTGACGGGGTGTGGGTCTCGGGGTGACACCCGGGGGACTGCCATTACCTGGAAGGTAATTATTATGCCAGACGGAAATTCGCACTCCTGAAAAACCTCCTCGAATACGTAGGCATAGAGCCCGGGAGACTGCACTTCTCCTGGATCTCTTCTGCGGAGGCGAACAAGTTCGTTGAAGTGGCGAAAGAGGTTACAGAGGCGGTAAAAGAGATCGGGCCTGCGAAATACCTTATCAAGAAGAGGGCTGAGGTGGCATAATGCTGGAGTATACGAACAGGATAAGGGAGATTGCAAGGAGACTCCTCGAGGAGGGCACGGTCGATGTTTTCATTGGATACCGGAAGGGGAGCGTTCCATTTATGAACGAGCCCGTGCTGGTAAGTGAGCCCGGAAAGGTAGACACCCTTTACTGGGATTGCAATTGCGGGCTCAACCTGTGCACCTACCTGACCGGCCGGACTGACAAAGTGGGAATCCTGGCCAATGGCTGCAACTCGAGAAATATCGTTACCCACATAATAGAGAACCAGATAAAGAGAGAACAGCTCTATATCGTGGGAATCCCGTGCACGGGCATGATCGATCACAGGGCCGTCAAGAGAGCGGTCGGGGATAGGGAGATCCTTGACTTTGATCAGCATGGCGAGGAGTTCACGTTAAAGGGCGATGGTTTTGAGGAGACGTTCAAGGTGAGAGACTACTTGAGGAACAACTGTCGTCTGTGTCTCCACCGCAACCCGGTTCTAAAGGACGAGATGGTCGCCGGTGAAGTAGACGAGCAGCAGGACGTTGATCCCTATGAGGATATCAAGGAGATCGAGGAAATGGGGAGCCAAGAAAAATGGGCCTATTTCAGAAAGCTCATTGAGCCCTGCACTCGTTGCTATGCGTGCAGAAACGCGTGCCCCCTGTGTTATTGTCCGATGTGTTTCGTGGATGAATCAAGACCCCAGTGGGTAGGAAAGAGTATTGATCCGATCGACACCATGACCTTTCATCTTCTGAGGGCCTTCCATTGTGCAGGCCGTTGCACGGACTGCGGGGCGTGCGAGAGGGCCTGCCCCGTGGACATCCCGGTAAGGAAGTTTACCAGCAAACTCAACAAAGACGCCCTGGATCTGTTCAACTGGGAAGCGGGCCTCAGCCTAGGACAGAGGCCGGCCCTGGAAGTTTACAAGGTGGATGACTACAATGACTTTGTCCGGTGACGGTCGGGGCCTGATGGAAGTCACTGGGGATCGATGGTTGGATAACTACTAGGCGAAGGAAAGGGTTATGGAAAGGGTTTTTTCAAAGGATGAATGGGGGTCCGCCTTGCTGGCATTAAGAGATTTCTACAGGGTTTATGTCCCTGTGCGACAAGGGGATTTTTTCGTATACGGCCCCCTGGAAGAAGGAGTTGAACCTGATTTCACCTTTCAGAATACGAGGCTTTCCCCGAAGTCCTTGCTCCTTCCCCAGTCGGAAGGTATGTTTGAGTTTACCGTGGAAGAAAGCGACGAAAGGGCTCACATACTCAGAGAGAGGCCGAGGGAATTTCCGCCCCAGGCCCTGATCGGGATAAGACCCTGTGATGCCTACGCCTTTCAACTCGTGAGGGTGAATTTCGACACACCCCAATACAAGGACCCCTGGTGGTTGAGGAGATTGGAGTCCGCCACCCTTGTGGGACTCGGGTGCAATGAACCCTGTAGCACGTGTTTCTGCACTTCCACCGGGAGCGGTCCTTTCAGCGAGAAGGGGTTGGATGTCCTCCTCTATGACATGGGAGAGGTATTCCTGGCGAGGTGCCTGAGTGAGAAGGGCCGAGAGCTTGTCGAAAAGATAGCAGGTGGACGCGACGCGGACGAGGCAGTGATTCGAGGAGCGGAGGAATTGGCAGCCTCGGGAACAGCGAAGATTTCTTCTACAATCCATACTGACAAGTTGGGAGAAAAGCAGGTCAACGAACTCTTTGATGCGCCCTTCTGGGAGGAAGTCGCATTTCCGTGCATAAATTGTGGGACTTGCACCTACCTCTGCCCCACGTGCTGGTGCTTCGACATTCAGGACGAGACATACAGGAAAGCAGGGGACAGGATCAGGAACTGGGACAGCTGTATGTTCCCGCTGTTCACCTTTCATGCCTCCGGCCATAACCCGCGAAGCAAAAAGGTCCAAAGGGTGCGCCAGAGATTCATGCACAAGTTGAAATACTACGTGGACAAGTATCAGGACGGGGTGGCGTGCGTAGGGTGCGGGAGATGCGTACAGTTTTGCCCGGTGAACATAGATATTAGGTATGTGTGTGAATTGATGAACAAGCACGGAGGGTGAGCAATTGGAGAATCCTTATCTGCCTTATCCTGTTCGTATTGAAGAGATAGTCACAGAGACGGAGGACCGCAACCTGAAGACATTCAAGCTGGTCTTCGTGAATCCCGATGACGACAAGAAATTTGTATACACCCCGGGGCAGTTTGCAGAGCTTTCCATTGCGGGCAAGGGTGAGATCCCCATCGGCATAGCTTCTTCCCCGACCGAAGAGGGGTTTGTCAAATTTACGGTAAACAAGGTAGGGGTGGTTACCACCCACCTGCACAACATGAAGGTGGGTGAGATAATGGGGGTTCGCGGACCCCTCGGGAACTGGTACCCCTGGGAGGAAATGGAAGGGATGAACGTGGTCATCATAGGGGGTGGATTTGCCTTCACCACCTTGAGATCAAGCATCGTATACATGCTGCACCCGGAAAACCGTCCAAAGTTCAAGGAGATCACCGTGGTTTATGGGGCGAGGACACCGGGGATGTTACTGTACAAGGATGAGCTTGCAGAGTGGGAGAAGAGGGATGACATAAACATGCACATCACGGTGGATTCCACGGACGATCCGGAGTGGAAATACAACGTAGGGTTTGTTCCCACGATCACGGAGCAAAAGATAACCAGCTCTGACGATGCAATCGCTATTGTCTGCGGACCTCCCATAATGATCAAGTTTACCCAACCCGTCTTGGAAAAGCTGGGCTTTCCACCAGAGAGGATAATACTCTCCCTTGAAATGAGAATGAAATGCGGTATCGGGATGTGCGGCCGATGTAACATCGGGGACCAGTATGTGTGTAAGGACGGCCCTGTTTTTTCTCTTGCAAGGTTGAAGGAGCTGCCCCCGGAATACTAAGAGACAGTGAGCAGAAGGAAAGAGAGCAAACAGAAAGCAGAAAGAAGGGAAGTAAGCAGAAAGCAGTGAGCAGAAAGAAGGGGATTGGGAAATTGAGACAGAGCACGGAGGA